>CALVPU010000194.1 GCA_944353735.1 uncultured Eubacteriales bacterium
GGGCGAATGCGCCGAGCATCAGATAGTAGAGCAGGCAGGCGCCGCCCGCCGCGAAATAGACCTTTTCCAGCACGCGCGTCACAGGATCACCTCTTTCCATTAGACCGCCTGCGGGCGCAAAATGTTCCCCAAACCCTGGAAAATTTGCGCAAAGCCTGCAGGCGGGACGCGGCGCGGCGCTCCCGCGCGTTGACAAACCGCCGCCGATCTCCTATAATTAGGTATTGTGATAAATTGGGCGTGTGTGGTCGCCCAGGGAAGCGAGGCGGTCGGATTTGAACATCGCCCTGATCATTGCGGGCGGGCGCGGCATGCGCATGGGGCAGGAGATCCCCAAGCAGTTCCTGACGGTGGAGGACAAGCCGGTCATCGCCTACACGATGGAGGCGTTCGAGAAGCACCCGGACATCGACGTCATCGCCGTGGTCTGCGTCGAGGGCTGGGACTCGATCCTCGCCGCCTACGCGCGGCAATATGGCATCTCCAAACTCCGGCACATCGTGCCCGGCGGCGAGAACGGGCAGGCGAGCATCCGCAACGGCGTGTTCGAGCTCGAGCGCCGCTACGCCGCGGACGATCTGGTGCTCATCCACGACGCCATCCGCCCGCTGGTCTCGCCCGAGATCATCTCCGGCTGCATCGCCACGGCGCGCGAGCGCGGCTCCGCCATCGTCACCATTCCCTGCCAGGAAGCGATGCTGGAGACCGCCGACCAGCTGTCGAGCGCGCGCGTCGTGCCGCGCGAGAACCTCAAGCGCACGCAGACGCCGCAGGGCTTCCCCCTCGGGCGCATCGCCGAAGCTCACCGCCGCGCGCTGGCGCGGGGCATCGTCAATTCCGTCGCCTCGTGCACGATGATGGTCGAGCTCGGTGAGCCGGTCTGTTTCTGCGCCGGTTCGGAAAAGAACATCAAGCTCACCACGCCGGAGGACTTGGAGATCTTCCGCGCGCTGCTGCACCTGCAAAAGCGACAGGAGGGATGCTAATGGAACGCGCACATGCGGGCGAGACCGTCACCCTGAACCTCGCGGACGTACAGGCGGTCGGACTGGAGATCCTGCTCAAGTTCGACGCCTACTGCCGCGCGCACGGCCTGCGCTTTTACCTCTGCGGCGGCACGCTGCTCGGCGCGGTGCGCCATCAGGGCTTCATCCCCTGGGACGACGACGTGGACGTGTTCATGGCGCGCCCGGACTTCGACCGGCTGATCGCACTGGACCGCGACGACCCCATCGGCGACGGCTTCGAGCTCGCCTGCGTCGCCAACGGCAAGCTGCCGCGCGCCTTCGCCAAGCTCTACTTCACGCCCACGCGCGTCGTGCGCCCCTATCTCAAGCCCCTCGGCGGGCCGCACGTGTGGATCGACATCCTGCCGGTGGACGGGCTGCCGGAGGACACGCGCGTCTACCGGCGGCTGCTGCGCCTGCGCAACTTCCTCGAAAAGCAGAACCTGGTCGCCATGTGGAAGGTCGGCAAGGGTCACCGCAAGAAGATGATCCTCGAAAACGCCGTGCGCTATCCGCTGGCGCGGCTGTTCGGTCCGTGGCGCTGGGCGCGCTGGATGGACGCGCTCGGCAGGCGCCGCCCCTACGAGACCTCCGGCACGGTCGGCACGCTGGTCAGCGGCCGCTACGGGCTGGGCGAGGCGATGCCAAAGGCGCGCTACGAGACGCCCGCGACGGTGACGTTCGCCGGATATCCGTTCGAGACGATGTCCTGCTACCGCGAATACCTCTCCGGCATCTACGGCGACTACATGACCCCGCCGCCGCAGAACTGCCGCGGCAGACACATTTCCGGCGTCACCATGGCGCGCGCCGACTACGACGATCTCCTGCGCAGGCATCCCGAATTGCGCGCCGGTCATCCGGAACTTACGCCCTGAGCGCCGCGCGCTCCCGCCCCCAGAAATGGCGCAAACGGGAACAACTCCCCCTCGGGACATTTTCCTTGAATGACGCTCCCAACGGAAAGCGAGGCCGCAAGCATGGACAGGCAATACCTCTCCGCGCAGGAGATCCACGCCGAGCTGCTCGCCATGCTGCAGCTGGTGGACGCGATCTGCCGCGCCGAGCACATCGACTACTTCCTCTCCGGCGGCACGCTGCTGGGCGCGGTGCGCCATCGGGGCTTCATCCCCTGGGACGACGACGTCGACCTGATGATGCCGCGCCCCGCGTTCGAGCGCTTTCTCGCCGCTGCGCCAAAACATCTGCCTCCGCGCTACGCGCTGGGCTTCCCCGGGCGGCTGCCGGACTACGCCTTCCCGTGGATGCGCATCGTCGACCGGCAGATCGCCGCGGAAGACGACGGCACGCTGCGCGCGCACACGAGCCGGCTGTTTCTGGACATCTTCCCCATCGACGGCATGCCGTCCAATCCGGCGCTGGCGCGGGCGGCGTTCCGGGCGATCCGCGCGCGCGACGTGCTCTTTCGCTGCGCGCGCAAGAAGGGCTTTCAGCCCGGCGAGCGGCTGCAGGCGCTGAAGCGCCCGCTGATGGCGCTGACGCGGCTGCGCCCGCCGGAGCGCTATGGACTGAGCCTCTACCGCGCCGCAGGCCGCATTCCCTTCGACCGCGCCCACTACGCCGGCGTCTACGTCATCACCCACTACGGCGAGCGCGAGCGCCTGCCGGCGGAGGTCTTTCGCGGCGCGGTGCGCGTGCCTTTCGAGGGCGGCAGCTATCCCGCGCCGATCGGCTACGACACCTACCTGCGCGCCCTCTACGGCGACTACATGCAGCTGCCGCCCGAGTCCGCCCGCGCTTCGCTGCACAACCTGAAGCTCTGGCGCATAGAGGCGTAGCGGCAACGCGCGCCATACCCCTGCCGCCGGCGCTTTCCGGTGCTTTTCATCGTCCGCACGGCCCGCCGAAGGAGGTTTTTTCGTGGATCTTCGCACGCATCCCCTCTATCTCGCCGACCTCGATGAGGCCGCCGACTGGCCCGCGCTGGACGCGCTGCGCGGGGCGACGGTGCTGGTCACCGGCGCGACCGGGCTCATCGGCGCCTGCCTGACCGACGCCCTCGCCCGGGCGAGCCGCGCGCGGAAGCTGGGCGTGCGGGTGATCGCGCTGTGCCGCGACGCGGCGCGGGCAAGGGCACGATTTGACGGCGCGGCGAACGTAACTCCGTGCGGCGCGGACCTCGCCGCGTGGTCGGGCGCGCTGCCGGCGGCGGACTTCGTCGTGCACGCCGCCTCCAACGCCCATCCGATGGCGTTCTCCGCCGACCCGGTCGGCACGATGCGCGCCAACCTGCTGGGCACGATGCGGCTGCTCGAAGGGCTGCGCGCCGGCGGACGGCGGCTGCTGCTCGTGTCCACAGGGGAGATCTACGGCGAGAACCCCGCCGTCACGGACGGCTTTCGCGAGGATGGCTTCGGCAAAATCGACCCGATGAACCCGCGCGCCTGCTATCCCGAGAGCAAGCGCGCCGCCGAGACGCTCTGCGCCAGCTACGCCAGCCAGTACGGGCTGGACTGCGTGGTCGCGCGGCTGTGCTACGTTTACGGTCCGACGGTCTCCGCCGCCAACACCCGCGCCGACGCGCAGTTCCTGCGCCGCGCGCTGGCGGGCGAGGACATCGTGCTCAAGAGCGACGGCGCGCAGCTGCGCTCGTACTGCTACGTCGCCGACGCGGTGCGCGGGCTGCTGGCAGTGTTGACGAGCGGCGCGCGCGGCGAGGCGTACAATGTCGCCGCGCGCGGCGAGGCGCACACGATTCGCGCATACGCTGAGACGCTGGCGCGGCTCGCCGGCGTGCGCGTGGCGTTTGACCTGCCGCCCGAGGCGGAGCGGCGCGGCTATTCCGCCGTCACGCGCGCGGTGCAGAACCCGTTGAAGCTCGAGGCGCTCGGCTGGGCGGCGCGCGTCCCGCTGGCGGCCGGCCTCGCGCGCACGCTGGCAATCCTGAAGGGAGCCTGACGCGCGCCGCAGGTGGACGGCGGCTCAGCCAGCTTGAACCAGTGCCCAGCGCCAACTGCGGCCGCGCGCAGATGGGCGGCGGCGGAGTTGCGCTCGCGGCGCTGCCGGCAATTCGTTCCGGCGCGCTGCGGCGGTTTCTGTTTGTCCTTTTGCCGGAGCGCCCGACAGGCGCCGGTGAGCCCATCTCGGTTTCCGGCTGATTTTGCAGGGCGCGCAAGCGCGCGATCGTTCTTGTCCCGGCGCCCGCGCAGAGGAGGTGCGGTCATGATCTTACAGCGGATTCGCAATTCGCCGCGGCTGTTTCGCCTGCTGGTGGCGCTGCGGCGCGTGGCGGGACGGGCATGGATGCGCGCGGCGCACCGCGTGCTCGGCGTTCACGGTCGCCGCGTATTCTTTTCCAGCTTCAAGGGCAAGGCGTATTCGGACAGCCCGCGCTTCATCTCCGAAGCGCTGCACGCGCTCTGCCCGGACGTGGAGATCGTCTGGCAGCTCGCGGACGCGTCGGGCGCGCCGGACTACGTGCGCGCGGTGCGCCCGCACACGCCGCAGGCGCTGGCGATGATCGCCTCGTCGCGCTGGATCGTCGACAACTTCAACCGCCCGCAGTACATGCCGCTGTTTTCGGACCAGCGCTACATGCAGACGTGGCACGGCGACCGCGGTTTCAAGAAGATGCTGTTCGACATGGACCCCGGCGCGGGCTATCCCGACGGCGAACAGATCACGCTGGCGCTGTCGGGTTCGGACTTCGGCACGCGCAACTACCGCACGGCGTTTCGCTATTCGGGACCGGTACTGCAGCGCGGCATGCCGCGCAACGACCGGCTGGTGCGTCCCGATCCCGCGGAGATCGCCGCCATTCGCCTTCGCCTGGGGATTCCCGAGGACGCGCGCGTGCTGCTCTACGCGCCGACCTTTCGCGACGCCACTTCCGGCAAAGCGCAGCGCGCGGGCTTTGACCTGCGCTGGGCGCTGGAGCATCTGGCGTCGGCGACCGGCGCGCGCTGGGTCGGCCTGGTTCGCGCCCACGACCAGAACCTCGCCATCGACGCCGGCGAAGCCGCCGGAACCGTTCGCGACGTCACGCGTTACCCCGAGATGTCCGACCTGCTGCTCGCCGCCGACCTGCTCATCACCGATTACAGTTCCTCCGCCGGCGACTTCGTCCTTCTCGACCGCCCGGTGATCCTCTACCAGCCCGACCTCGAAACGTTCACCGCCGACGACCGCGGCATGTACTTCGACCTGCGCGCCTGTCCCTACGCCCGCGCGGAGTCCGCCGCCGAGCTCGGCGAGCTGCTCGGTCAGCTCGACCGCGTCGCCGCCCGCTGCGCCGACGTGCGCGCGTTCTACGGCGTCACGGAGTGCGGGGAAGCGGCAAAGCTGGCCGCGGAGGAGATCCGCAGGGGGCTCTGCCCCCTGCACCCCCGCTCAAGGGTCTGAGACCCTTGAGAATCCCGCTTTGGCGGCGCATAAAATGCGCCGCGGAGGAGATCGAGCGTTTCGATTCGGGACGAATCCCGCCGGACGGCGGCGGGATTCGCTTTGCGTTTTTTGGGGCGTGTTTGTACGAGTATGGGCATAATTTTGACCTCCCGTCCTGACGGCGGGAGGTCTTGCCTTGCGCGGGCGAGCTCGGTCAGTCGAGTTCGAGCGCGCCGGTATAGAGTCGATAGTAGGTGCCCTTGAGCTTGATGAGGTCCTCGTGCGTGCCGCGCTCGATGATGCGACCGTGGTCGAGCACCATGATGGCGTTGGCGTTGCGCACGGTAGAGAGGCGGTGGGCGATGACGAACACGGTGCGCCCCGCCATCAGGGCGTCCATGCCGCGCTGCACGATGGCCTCGGTGCGCGTGTCGATGGAGCTGGTCGCCTCGTCGAGGATCATCACGGGCGGGTCGGCGACGGCGGCGCGGGCGATGGCGAGCAGCTGACGCTGGCCCTGCGAGAGGTTGGCGCCATTGCCGTGCAGCATCGTGTTGTTGCCCTCAGGCAGGCGGCGGATGAAGTCGTCGGCGCCGGCGAGCTTGGCGGCGGCGATGCAGGCATCGTCGTCCGCGTCGAGGTTGCCATAGCGGATGTTCTCCATCACCGTGCCGGTGAAGAGGTTGGTGTCCTGCAAGACGATGCCCAGCGAGTGACGCAGATCGGCCTTCTTGATCTTGTTGATGTTGATGCCGTCGTAGCGGATCTTGCCATCGTTGATGTCATAGAAGCGGTTGATGAGGTTGGTGATGGTGGTCTTGCCCG
>CALVPU010000195.1 GCA_944353735.1 uncultured Eubacteriales bacterium
CACAGGATATTGACAAAGTCAACAGACTTTCAGAGCGTTGAGAACGCCTGCAAGCCAGGGAAGCAGAGATTGCCTCCGCTTACTTTCTTATTTCGGCAATTTTTGCGCTTGCAGGCTTTGTCAGCGCTCTGAGGCGCGCGGCGCGCGCCATGGAAAGGAAGCGAAACGATGAAGACCGGAGTCGTCGACGTGGGCGGCGGGCTGCGCGGCATCTATGCCGCCGGCATCTTCGACCACTGTCTGGACGCAGACCTGCGATTCGACCTGTGCATCGGCGTGTCGGCGGGAAGCGCGAACATCGCCTCCTACCTCGCCGGGCAGCGCGGGCGCAACCACACGTTCTACACCGAATACGCCTTTCGCAAGGAATACATGAGCCTGCGCAACTTCCTGCGCAAGCGCTCGTTCGTCGACCTTGACTACGTGTACAGCACGCTGAGCGACGCCGGCGGCGAGTATCCGCTGGACTACGCGCATCTGGCGGCGAACCCGGCGGAGATGATCGTCGTGGCGACCGACGCCGAAACCGGCGCGGCGAAGTACTTCACCAAGGCGGACGTCCATCAGGACGACTATGACGTCTGCAAGGCCTCCTCGGCGATCCCCTTCGTCTGCAAGCCGTACTTCATCGGCGGCGTGCCGTACTACGACGGCGCGCTGGGCGACGCGGTGCCCATCGAGAAGGCGTTCGCCTGCGGCTGCGACCGGGTGGCGCTGATCCTCACCAAGCCGCGCGACACCATCCGCACCAATGAGGGCGACTGCAAGTTCGCCGACCGCATCCAGAAAAAGTATCCCCGCGCCGCCGAGCAGCTGCGCCTGCGCGCGGAGCACTACAATCAGGGCGTGGCGCTGGCAAAGCGCCTGGAAGCGGAGGGCAGGGCGCTGATCCTCGCCCCGGACGACACCTGCGGCGTGAACACGCTGACGCGCGACCGCGAGGGCATGGAGCGCCTCTACGAAAAGGGCCTGCGCGACGCCGAAGCGCTCGACGCCTTCCTGAAGGCGCGCTGAAGGCCCGCCGGGCAGGAACCGCCGCCGGAATAGCGATCCCGCCGCGCGGGAGACACGACAATGCGCCGCGCAGAGGAATGCCGCGCGGAGGGAGAGCGTCAGCACGGGGAACACGCCGCTGCGAGCGCAACCGCCGCGCGGCAGGAGCCGAATCATCGCCGGAGCCGCGCGGGCGGAGAGAGCGTCAACGCGCGCGGCGCGGCTCCGGCCCTGGGGCACATGAAATGCGCCGCGGGAGCGGAATGCCGCGAGAGAGGGAGACGCCAGCACGGGGAACACGCCGCTGCGAGCGCAACCGCCGCGCGGCAGGAGCCGAATCATCGCCGGAGCCGCGCGGGCGTAGCGCATGGACGCAGGCGATCGCGGGATGCAGGGGCTCCCGTTGGAGGTAAGGGATGTGTCACGACGGGCACATGAACACAAGCGACGCGGGATGCAGGTCTGCTTCCCCGGCTTGCAGGTTTTCTCACCGCTTCGGCAAACTGCCCGCCTTGCCGGCAGCCTGAAAACCGCCGCCGATCTCTCCTCGATCGTCGGCGGTTCGCGCTTGCGCCTTTCTCGCCGCTCCGGCAACCTGCCTGCCTTGCCGGCAGCCTGAAAACCGCCGCCGATCTCTCCTCGATCTTCGGCGGTTCTGCGCTTGCGCCTTTCTCGCCGCTCCGGCAAGCTGCCCGCCTTGCCGGCAACCTGAAAACCGCCGCCGATCTCTCCTCGATCGTCGGCGGTTCTGCGCTTGCGCCTTTACCGGTGCTCCGTGCCGTGCTGGAATGGAAATCGACCCATTCCGGCGCGGTCGTCTGTTCAGGGAATTGTCCGGTCATCTTCAGGGGGAATTGTCCAACCACTTCCGCGTTTCCGGCGGGAATGCGGCTGGAGAGCCGGCGATCCAGCGCTTCCCCGGTTCGCTGTCACGCGCATTCGCCGCGCCGTTCCCCGATTCGCCGCCATGCGCATTCGCCGCGCCGCTCCCCGGTTTGCCGCTATGCGCGCTTCTTCGCCATGTGCCTTCCAGCACGCCGCTTTGCGCCCCCGGTTCGCTGTCACGCGCATTCGCCGCTCCCCGCTTCCCCGGTTCGCTGTCACGCGCATTCGCCGCGCACTTCGCCGCCATGCGCATTCACTTTGCGCTTCCCCGGTTTGCCGCTATGCGCGCTTCTTCGCCATGTGCCTTCCAGCACGCCGCTTTGCGCTTCCCCGATTCACAACGGCGTCACTTCTCGATGGTCGCCTTGACCGCTTCCATGAAGGCGTGGCGCATGCCGTTGGCTTCCAGCGCCTCGACGCCGCGGATGGTCGTGCCGCGCGGCGAACAGACGCCATCCTTGATCGCGGCGGGAATCATGCCGGTTTCCAGCTGCATCTTGCCGGTGCCGAGCGCGGTCTGGGCGGCGAGGCGATAGGCGAGCGCGCGCGTCAGCCCGTACTTGACGCCGGCGTCGGCGAGCGCTTCGATCATCATCGCCACGAACGCCGGTCCGCAGCCGGAGATGGCGGTGGCGGCATCCATGAGGTGGGCGTCGAGCTCGACGACCTCGCCCAGCGCGCGGAACAGCCGCATCGCCTCGGCGCGCTCCTCGGGCAGGAGGGAATGCTTCTCCTCGAACAGCAGCACGCCCGCGCCGACCATGCACGGCGTGTTGGGCATGACGTACTGCACACGCACGCCGTCGCCCACCAGCGGGCGATAGCGGTCGAAGGTGTAGCCCGCGACCACGGACAGCAGCGCCTTGCCCGCCAGCGCCTCGCGGATCTGGGCGAGCACGCCCTCGACGACGTAGGGCTTGACCGCCATGACCACCGTATCCGAGCGCTCGAGCAGCTCGCCGGCGCTGCGGCAGGGATAGATGCCCGTCTCGCCGGCGAAGGCGCTGAGGCGGTCGAAGTGCGGCGCGTAGGCGCTGAGGTCCTCGGGCTGGGCGGCATGGACGGCGAGCACGCCGCGCACGATGGCGCGCGCCATGTTGCCCATGCCGATAAAACCGATCTTCTTCAAGGGGATCCGACCTTTCTGTGAATGTGCGGCGCGCAACATTGTCGCGGCGAGCGATTGCGCTTCTCCAGCGCGGCGTGTGAGTCAGCCGTTTGTCGCCCCGCGCAGCGCTTGCCGCAGCGGCGTTTCTCCATCGCGCCGCGCTCAACCGCGCGCAACGTTGTCGCGGCGAGCGATTGCGCTTCTCCAGCGCGGCGTGTGAGTCAGCCGTTCGTCGCCCCGCGCAGCGCTTGACGCAGCGGCGTTTCTCCATCGCGCCGCACTCAACCGCGCGCAACATTGTTACGGCGGGCGATTGCGCTTCTCCAGCGCGGCGCGCGGGACAGCCGTTCGTCGCCCCGCGCGGCGCTTGCCGCAATGGGCGATTGTGCTTCTCCATTGCGGCGAACAACTCCTTGATCTGCGCGGCGCTTCTCCAGCGCTTCGCCCTTACTTCGCCTTGCGGAGGGCGGCGCGTTGGGCAACTTCCCCAGCGCGGTGCGCGCGCGTCAGCCGTTCGTCGCCCCGCGCGGCGCTTGCCGCAGTGGGCGATTGTGTTCGTCCATTGCGGCGGGCAGGTCCTTGATCTTGGCGGCGCTTCTCCAGCGCTTCGCCCTTACTCCGCCTTGCGGAGGGCGGCGGCGCGGCGAAGGACTTCGTCGAGCGTGCCCGCTTCGTAGAGGCGGTAGATCATCTCGCCGAACATCGAGTTCGCCCACGCAAACCACTCGCGCGTGAAGCGCTCCGGCGCGTCGGGGTCGAAGCTCTCGTGCATGCAGCCGCAGCCGGCGTCGGTGTGCATCAGGGTATCCACGAGGGTGGCGATCTCGTCGAGGTCGTCGCTGGTCATCGCCTGCACGCACAGCGCGATGGGCCAGATATAGCCGTCCGGCGTGTGCGGACTGCCGACGCCGCGGGCAAACTTGCCGTCATAGTAGTAGGGATTGCTCTCGCTGAGCACAAATTTGCGCGTGCGGACGTAGGTCGGGTCGTCGCGGTCGCAGACGCCGAGGTAGGGCAGGCCGAGCAGGCTGGGGACGTTGGCGTCGTCCATGAGGTTATAGTGGCCCATGCCGTCGGTCTCGTAGGCGAAGATGTCGCCGTAGACGGGATGCATGGCGTGACCGTGTTCGGCGACGCCGCGCTCGATGTCGGCGGCGAGGGATTCGCACGTCTGCGCCAGCGCCTCGTTGTCCATCATGCGGGCAAAGGCGGCGGCGTGGCGCATCTCCTGCGCGGCGAAGAGGTTGGAGGGAACGAGATAGCCGTACATGCAGGCGTCGTCACTGGGGCGGAAGCCGGACCACGTCATGCCGGTCTCGGCGACGGGTTCGCCCATGCCCTCGCGGGTGAGGGTATCGCTGGGCGGGCAGTCGGAGCGCTCGAAGCGATAGGGGCTTTCGGCGTGGCGCTGCTCGACGCGGAACACGCGGGCGATGTCGCCGAGCATGCGGGCGAAGTCGGGCGTGAGGAAGCGGCGGCTGCCGGTCTTCTGGTGGTAGCGCCAGGCGAGCCAGATGGGATAGCAGAGCGAGTCGATCTCGTACTTGCGCTCCCACACCCAATCGGAGGCGCGGGGGCGGTCGTCGAAGGGCTTATAGTCGGAGGGCTCGCGGTTGAAGGCGTTGGCGTAGGGGTCGATGGCGACGCACTTCGCCTGCCGGGCGATGAGCCCCTCGATGAGGAGGGCGACGTCGGGATCGTCGGCGAAGCGCAGGTAGTGGAGGACCTGCGCGGTGGAGTCGCGCAGCCACATGGC
>CALVPU010000196.1 GCA_944353735.1 uncultured Eubacteriales bacterium
TCCGCGCCGCGACCGGCAGACAGGCGCGGCGCAAGATGCCGTCCGCTGTCCGCCGCGTTCCCGTCCGGCGCGACCGCGCGGTCGGGAACGGTCCTTGTTCGCGCAGCCGCTCGCGCCTGCCGCCGCCAGCGACGCCAGCCACAGCCAGAACGCCGGAGCGAGCGCGCCGAGCCGTGCGGCGACGATCTCCCGGCTGAACGGCGGCGCATCCGCCGCTGCGTCAAGGCAGACGACCACCGCCTGCGCCGCCACCAGCACCGCCAGCAGCAGCGTCATCGCCGCCGCCCAAATGCGGCAGACGCGGCATCGCTTGTTCATTGCACACCTCCGCAAAGACGTTGCGCGCGCCGGACATCCTCCGCGCGCGGCGTTCGCTCCCCGGCAGAATTCTCCTCGGCAGAGCAGCCGTTCCCGGCGATCGCGCCGCCGCAATCGGCCCGGCGGTCGCCGCACGCCGCCATGCCGGCACGCATTCCGCATGCGCTTCCGGCGGGCAACGCGCGCCGCCCACCCCCGCCGGCGGGCATAGCGGGCGCAAGCGGCTTTCGACAGGCAGGGCGCGCCGCCCACCGTGCTTCCGCGGCGGCTCTCCAGCAAAACTGTCCGCCTGCACTCGCGCGAGGCGCATCGCCCGTTCACTCCGCCGCCCCTCTTGCGCGGCGGCGGTACGGCGTTTCACCGCCCGCGCTTGCGCAAAGCGCTGTTCATATCTCAGAACTCTGCCCACAGGCGAAGGCGCTTGGCAAGCTGCATGGAACGCTTTCCCCAGCGCGCCCGGTTCGCGGACGCCGGGGCTCCCCGTTCCTTACGCCTTCTCGTCGCGCAGCATGCACAGGCGCAACAGGTTGAGGGCATTGCCGCAGGTGAGCGTGCGCACCCATCCGCGGTCGCCGCGGAAGTGGAATTCCCGCGCCTGCGTCCCGTCGGGACCGGCGACACCGACGAACACCGTGCCGACGGGCTTCCCGGCGGTGCCGCCGTCGGGACCGGCGATGCCGGTGGCGGACACGCCCCACGTCGCGCCGCTGGCGCGCCGCGCACCCTCCGCCATCTCGGCGGCGCACTCGGCGCTGACGGCGCCAAACTGCGCCAGCGTCTGCGCGCGCACGCCAAGCAGGCGCTCCTTCGCCTCGTTGGAATAGGTGACGTAAGCCTCGCTGAGCGCGTCGCTGGCGCCGGCATGATCGACCAGCGCCGAGGCGATCATGCCGCCGGTACAGCTCTCGGCGAAGCAGACGGTCTCGCCGCGCGCGCGCAGCATCTCGAGCACGACCTGCGCCATGGAATTGTTCGCGCCGACGCCATACACGGCGTCGCCGGCGCGGCGGCGGATCTCCGCCTCCAGCGGGGCGATCATCGCGCGCGCCTGCTCGACCGTCTCCGCGCGGGCGCTGATGCGCGCCTGCACCTCGCCCGCGCCGCAGTAGAGCGCCAGCGTGGGGTTGTCGCTGTGGAACAGGTCGAGCAGCATCGTCTCCAGCCGCGATTCGCCGATGCCGAACACGCGCAGGAAGCGCGACTCGATGTGCCCGCCGCTGCGGCGCGCCAGATACGGCGCCAGCTGGCGGTCGAACATGTCCTTGAGCTCGCGCGGCGGTCCGGGAAGCACGGCGACCGCCTTGCCGCCGCGCTCGACGATGCAGCCCGGCGCGGTGCCGCACAGGTTGGGCATGATGATCGCGCCCTCCGGGAAGTATGCCTGCTTGACGTTGTTCTCGGTCATGACGCCGCCGATGCGGTTCATGTAGGACGTGATCGCATCCAGGCTCGGCTGATGCAGCGCCATCCGCAGGCCAAAGTACTCGCCCACCATTTCCTTGGTGAGGTCGTCCTCGGTGGGACCGAGCCCGCCGGTGGTGATGACCATGTCGGCGCGGTCGAGCGCCTGCCCGAGCGCCTCCTTGACGCGCGCGGGATTGTCGCCCACAGTCGTGTGGCGATACAGCGTCACGCCCAGTTCCGACAGGCGCCGCGAGATGTATTGCGCGTCGGTGTTGGCGATCTGCCCCATCAACAGTTCCGTACCCACGGAGAGGATCTCTGCAACCATGTTCTCCGCCTCCACTTTCCGCTCCAGCAGGAGCGCTCCGATGTCCTCAAAATCTCTTGCCGGCGGGCAAAATCCCCTTCGCCCGTCCATGTTGCCGGACAGCCGTTCGCCGCGCTCAGGCGTCCGCGCGCTCCGCCTCCGGCGGGATCAGCGCGCCGAGCGCCTGTTCCAGCTGCACGCCGTAGACCGGCTCCGTGCCGCAGGCGAGCGTGCGCCGCATGACGTCGCGGACAAAGCCGGTCGCCCGCCGCACCGCGTCCGCCAGCGCCTCGCCGCGCGTCAGCGCGCCGGCGAGCACCGAGGCGAACAGGTCGCCGGTGCCGGGATAGCTGGCGGGAACGGGCTCGTATTCCGCCAGCTGCACGTCGCCATCCTGCGCCATCCAGGCATTGACGTGGACGTCCTCGAGCGGCACGCCGGTGATCAGCGCGGTCTTTGGGCCCAGCGCCAGCAGCCGCTCCAGCAGCGCTCGCAGCTGAGGCAGCCGGCAGCGCATGCGCGTCTCGTTGGTGCCCAGCGCGCCGGCGCCCGCCGGCGGCAGCGGCGTGCCGGTCAGCAGCGCCGCCTCGGTGAGGTTGGGCGTGATGATGTCCGCGCCGGCGCAGAGGCGGCGCATGGCGGCGGGCATCTCGCGCGGCAGCGCGCGGTACATCCTACCGTCGTCGCCGAGCACGGGGTCGACCACGCGGAGCGCGCCGGGCTGGCGCGCCATGAAGCCGCGGGCGATCTCTTCCTGCCGCACGCTGGCGAGATAGCCGGTGTAGACGCAGTCGAACGCCAGTCCCATCTCGCACCACTTGTCCAGACACCTTTCCAGATAGTCCGTCAGGTCGGCGCTGGCGAAGTCGGGAAACGCCGTGTGCGCGCTGAGCACGGCGGTCGGCGCGGGAATCACCTGCACGCCCATGGCGGAGATCACGGGAATGACCACCGTCAGCGCGCAGCGTCCGACGCCGCTCAGGTCGTGCAGCGCCGCCACCGTCCTTGCCGGTTGCATGGATAAAAACACCTCATCTTTCGCGCCGCGCGGCGCGTCGCTCGCCGGCGCCTCAGCGCCGGATGCCCTCGATCTGCAGCGGCTGGAGGCGGAAGTTGCCCCACAGCCGTTCCTGCCAGTGGAAGCCGTCGTTGCGCGCCGGGTCGTCGGTGACGACGAAGTGACCGACGTCGACGATCGTGTCGTACAGGCAGGACTTGCCCGTCGGCGTCAGCGAAGCCAGCGACATCTTCACGGCGTACTCGCCGGGCGCGATGCCGTCCAGCGGCATGCGCAGGTCGACGGAGAACGTCTCCTCCGCCTCGACGGGGAACGGCTCCGTCTGCGTCATGGCGATCGGCGCAGCCATGCTGGAATAGACCATGATGCGCACGCGCAGCGCCGGGTCGGGAACATGCGCCACGGACGTGAGCGTAAACGACATCGCGCCGTCCATCGGATACTCGATGCCGGTGGCGTCGCGGATGGTCATGCGCAGCATGCGCATCGTCTCGCCGCGCAGCTTCGGGCGCGGCATACTGTCCAGATCGCGGTCGAGGTCGCGGATGCCGCTGCCGCCGTAGAGCTCGATGGCGCGCTCGGTGGTGCCGTCGTAGGTGAGGCGACCGCGCTCCAGATAGACGCCGCGGTTGCACAGTTCGGAGACGGTGCGCATGTTGTGGCTGACGTAGAGAACGGCGCGGCCCTCGCTGGCGACGTCGCGCATCTTGCTCAGGCACTTTTGCTGGAAGGCGAGGTCGCCCACGGCGAGCACCTCGTCGCAGATAAGGATGTCCGGCGCGAGGTGCGCTGCCACCGCGAACGCCAGCTTCACGTACATGCCGGAGGAATAGCGCTTGACGGGCGTGTCGATGAACTTCTCGATCTCGGAAAAGGCGATGATCTCGTCGAGCTTGGCGTCGATCTCGCTGCGGCGCATGCCGAGAATGGCGCCGTTCAGGTAGATGTTGTCGCGTCCGGTTAAATCCTGATGAAAGCCGGTGCCGATCTCCAGCAGGCTGGCGACGCGGCCGCGGATGCGGATTTCGCCCTTCGTCGGCGCGGTGATGCGCGATATGAGCTTGAGCAGCGTCGACTTGCCGGCGCCGTTTAAGCCGATGACCGCCAGCGCGTCGCCGCGGTCGACGTTGAGGCTGACGTCGTCCAGCGCCAGCATCGTGCCGTTCTGCTGGCGGTAATCGGTGCCGATCTTGCTGTTGGGGTCCTCCTTGCCGCGCAGGCGCGCGAACCAGCTGGTGATGTCGTCGTGCAGCGTATAGCCGTTGAGCTGGCCCAGCCGGTACTCCTTCGACACGCCGTCGACTTCCAGAAGCCGTTCAGCCATTCGATGCCCTCCTTTGCCGCGTCAGACGGTGTCCATAAACGTCTTTTCCGTGTGCGAGAACAGCACCACGCCCAGCGCCAGCACGGCGAGCGTCGTGCCCGCCGAGATGAGGTTGTAGCGCAGCGAATACTCCGCCACGCCCAGATACGCCGCGCGGAACAGCTCGATCACCGGCGTGATGGGATTGAGCATGTACGCGCCCAGCAATCCGGGAAAGCGCTCGGCGATCATCGACGAGGAATAGGTCACCGGCGTAGCGTACATCCACAGCTGCACGCCGAACGAGACCAGCATCGCCAGATCGCGGTAGCGCGTCGTCAGCGCCGAGACGATGATGCCGAAGCCGAGTCCCAGCAGCCCCAGCTGCATGAGCATCAGCGGCGTGAGCAGGATCAGCCGCCAGTTCGGCGCCACCGCGGCGTTCGGGCGCAGCGCGTAGAACGCCACGAAGATCAGGAACATCGCGAACTGCACGAAGAAGTTGATCAGCTCCGAGCAGACCGTGGCGATGGGCATGCACAGCCGCGGGAAATAGACCTTGCCGAACAGGTTGCGGTTCTGGATGAACGTGTTGGACGTGGTGGTCAGGCAGCTGGAGAAGTACTGCCAGGTGATGCTGCCCGCCATGTAGAACAGAAACGGCGGCATACCGTCGGTCGGCAGGTTGGCGATGTTGCCGAACACCACCGTGAAGATGACCGTGGTCAGCAGCGGCTGCACGATCACCCACGCGGGACCGAGAATCGTCTGCCGGTACATGAGCGTGAAGTAGCGCTTGACCAGCAGCCAGATCAGGTCGCGATACTGGATCAGCCCCTTGAAATCGATGTCGAACCAGCCGTGCCTCGGGCGGATGATCGTGTCCCATCCTCCGCGTTCTCGCTGCATTCGTATTCCTCCTCGCGCAATGGAACTGCGGTTATTGTAGCATGGCGCGCGCAAATGCGCAAGCGCGAAAATGTGAAGCGCCGCGAATGGCGGCAAGCCGATGGGCAGCCTTTACATGCTCCCGCGAAAATGCGCAGCGAATGGCGCGCCGATGCCGGCAGCCGCCGCAAGCTCCCGCGAAACGCGCCGCGCGCGAATGGCGGCGCGCCCCGCGCGCATAGGTTTGCCGGGGAGGGATGCCCATGCAACCGACACTGGTCATCGTCGCGCCCACGCCAGGCATGGTCGCGATCAACGGACGCTTCGCCGGGGAAGCGGCGCCGGACGCACCGCTGTTCGTGCCGGTCGCCGCCTGCGGAGCGCTCTATCTGCAATACGCGCCGCTCGCGCCCGGATGGATGCCGCTGGCGCGCAAGCTGGTGTTCTCCGGCGGCGCGCCGTTGGCGCAGAGCCTCGGCGAGGGCGTCTGCGCCGTCTGCTGGCCCGGCGGCGTGACGGAGCTGGAGCTGTCGCCGCCGCGGGCGCCCGAGGAGCGCGCCGCGCTGCTCGCCCCGGAAAGCATGCCCTGCCGCATCTGTCGCGGCGCAGAGGACTTCATCGAGCTCGCCGGCGCGAAGCACGCGCTGCCGCCGGACGCAGACGCCCCGCGGCTGGAGCGGCTGAGCGGCTGCGCGGCGCTGATCGGTTCCGCGCGCGGCGGCGACTACCTGCTGCTGCTCTCGGACGACCTGACGCGCCTGCTCGGCGCGCTGCACGCGGACGCCATCGCCCTTGAATCGGCGCAGGTCGTGCAGGCGCTGACCGCGCGCGGCGACGTGGCGGGACGCGGCACGCTGGAGCGCTGGCGCGCCGCGCCCGACGGACTCGCGCTGCTGTCGGCGGAAGCGGTCTGGATGCGCGGCGAGCCCATCGCGCCAGTCACGCCGGAGGAGACCGTGCGCGCGGCGGTGGACGCGGCGCTGGCGGGCGACCTCGACGCGGCGCTGCGCGACCTCTCGCCGGCGCTGCGCGAGCGCTTCTCGCCGGAAGCGGTCGCGCAGCTGTGCACGCTGTGCCTGCCGATGAAGTACGGACCGCCGGACGGGGAGCCGTGCGTCGGACTGCTGCGCGCGCAGGACGCGCGGCTGGCGACCGTGCTGCCGCTCTATTACCGCTGCGAACCCGTCGCGGGAGGCTGGCAGATCACCCGCCTCGACCTGCCCGCAGACGCCGCGGTCCCGCCTGCCTGACGCGGTTTGGCGCGCCGCAGCCATCCACGACCGGCAAACCGCCGCCTTTGTCATTCGCAGATGCCGCATGCAACCCGCGCACGGCGCAGCGCCCTTTTCCCGTGGGACTTCGCGCGGCAGCCGGTCTCCTTCAGACAAAGGAATTGCTCCCACGCACCTGGCATGGGAGCAATCTTCACCGCGGATCGGGCGCATCGCGTCCATCCTGTTTGGTCATCGGAGGCAGCGCATCCGCGCGCCGGGCTCAGCGAATCCGCCTGTCAAGGCCGCCGTCTCCGCGCGCGGCCCGAATGCCGCGCCTTCAGCCTGTGCGCGGAGCTCAGGTCTGGCCCAGCAGGCGCGTCTGCGTCTCGACGTCGGCGACGCCCGTCGCCGGCAGGCCCTGGTCTTTCTGGAATCTGGCGATGGCGTTCGTGGTGCTCTCACCGTAGACGCCGTCCGCCGGATTGCCCTTGATGGCGGTCTTGGAACTGCCGTCGAGGTAGCCGAGCTCCGCCAGCCGCTGCTGAATGCGGACCACTGCCCACGAGTAGTCGCCCTGCTTCTGTTCCTGATACACGACGCGGTACTCCCGCGGCTCAGGCATCACATTGCTGAGGGTGGAGATGTCGCTGGTCGCGTTCTCCTCCAGCCCGCACAGCTCGTTGAGCGTCACCAGCTCATATCCCTGCGAGACGGCGTAGGGGATGAACTCGAGCAGCTTCTGCGTGTCCGCGTCGGTAGTGTGGAACAGGTAGATCGCGCCCGGCTTCAGCGCCGCCTTGATCTGATCCATCGTGGCGTCCGAGCCGGAGATCGACCAGTCGGCGATGGCGCGGTAACCCAGCTGTTCGAGGTAGTTGTGGGTGCGCTGATCGTACTCGCCGTCACCGCCCATGAGGCGGAAGAAGTGCTGCTGATAGTTGACGCCCAGCGCGAGGCTGACCGCAGCGCTCTGCTGCCAGATCTCCTGCGCCATCTCCTCTTCCGAGAGGCGGAACACGCGCGCGTGGCTCCAGGTATGGTTCTCGATCTCGAAGCCCATCTGGAACACGCACGTCTTGAGCACGTCCGCCATGCCGTCGCGCACGACGTTTTCGCCAATCGGGAACAGCGTCAGCTTGCCGCCGTTGTTGTACGCCGTCATGGCGATCGTCTTGAGGTTGTTCATCTGGAAGCAGTCGTCCACCGTGATGGCGATGCGCTTGCCCTCGGTGCTGCCGTGCTTGATGACGGGAAGGTATTCAAACGTCGCTGCCGGTTCCGCCGTGGGCGCCGCCGTTGCGGGAGCCACCGTGGGCATGACCGTGGGCGCCGCCGTCGGAACCGCCGTGGGCATGACCGTGGGCGCCGCCGTCGGAACCTGTACCGCCGGAAGCTCCACCATCGGGCCCTGCTGATCCGTCGAGGACGGCAGCTGCAGCGTCTGACCGCTCATCGCCGTCACGTCGTCCGCCCGTCCGGAACCGCCCACCACCGCCGCAATGATGACCGCGATCACCGCGACGACCGCCACCGCGACCACTGCGCCGACCAGATAGAGCTGGTTGTTCCGCCGACCGCGCCGGCGATATCTCCTTCTCGCCATTGCCTAAACCTCCTGAAAGCGCTTCGACCGTTGAGCGACGGCGAAGTCGTCAAAGAATTGTGCGGTCCGCCGCCGGTTCCCCGCCACAGCGGCACCGGTACGTGACATCTATTTGACTAATATATGTCGAAAAAAGTTCAAGCATAAACGTTAATTGTCTGATAAATTTCGAATCCGCGCGAATTATGCCGCCGGCGAGGCGCACGCGACCGGGCAGACGGCGCCCTCTGGGGAATCGGCGCTCGCCCGTTTGCGCACGAGGCGGGCGGGCATGATGCGCGGCGCTGGCGGCTGGCTGGGCGCGCTGTATCCGACGGGACAGGCGCGCATGCGCATGCGCGCCGTGCCGCGCCATTTCAATCATCTTTTGGCGCCGCCGCCTCAATCGGGCGCAAAGGCGAGGTCAGGCTCCGGACTGTTTCTACCCTCATCTCGCCGCGCTCGCCTCAATCGGGCGCGCAATCGCCTGGACGCGCGCAGATCAATGATCTTACCCGCCAACCCCTGAACCGGCGCAGGCCGCGCGGTCCTGTTCCTTTCGCCCGCAGAAGGCGCTGCGCACCGGACGGCTTGGAAGGCGCACAAAAGCGAGGACGGCGCTTTTCGCCGTCCTCGCGGGAAATCGGGATGCCTGCCGCGCCTTACTGCGGCTTGACGAGCGGGTGGAAGCACAGCACCTTGCGCTGACCGCCGAGCTGGACCATGTCCGGACGGTTCTTGCGGCACTCGGAAGTGGCGTAGGGGCAGCGCGGCGCGAACTTGCAGTACGTGATGGCGTACTCCTTGTCCTCCATGTCCGGCATCGCCATCTCCTGATCCCACTTGTCGCCCACGCGCGGCACCGCGTTCATCAGAAGCTCGGTGTACGGATGCGCGGGGTTGTCCATGATCTCCTTGGCGGGACCGTACTCGATCAGTCCGCCGCGGTAGAGCGTGGCGATGTAGTCCGAGACGTAGTACGCCGTGGAGAGGTCGTGGGTGATGTAGATGAACGATACGCTGTACTTGTCCTTGAGCTCCTTGAACAGGTTGACGATGTTCATCTTCATCGAGGCGTCGATGGCGGCGACGGGCTCGTCGGCGATGATCAGCTTCGGGCGGGTGATCAGCGCGCGCGCGATGGACACGCGCTGCAGCTCGCCGCCGGAGAACTGCGTCGGATACTTGTCCTTGACCACCGCCAGCGACATGCCGACGTTGCGCAGCGTCTCGTCCACGAGCTTTTCCGCCTCGGCGCGTCCCTTGCAGATGCCCAGCCGCAGCGCGGTGTTGAACAGGTAAGTGTCCACCGTCTTGCGCGCGGAGAACGACTCGTAGGGGTTCTGGAAGATTGGCTGCACGTCGAGCCTGAACTGCTGGGGATTGTACGCCTTCTTGTCTGCGTAGGAATTGCCCAGCAGGCGGATGTCGCCCTTGTCCGGCTTGTACAGCCGCAGGATCATCTTGCACAGGGTCGACTTGCCGCAGCCCGACTCGCCGACGATCGACAGAATCACGGGCTTGCCCGCGTCGATGTCCAGCGAGACGTTGTCGATCGCCGTGAGCTTCTTGCCCATCAGCATGCCGCCGATGCGGAAGATCTTGCTGACATTTTGGATCTCAAGCAATTTCTGCGTCTGCGCCATGTCAGTTCACCTCCGGAGTCAGGTAGTGGCAGGCGGCGTAGCGGCCCGGGCGGATCTCGCGGAACTCGGGCACGTCCTGGCGGCACTTGTCCGTCGCCTGCGGGCAGCGCGCGGCGAAGCGGCAGCCCGGCGGGGGATTCTTCAGGGCCGGCGGGCGCCCGGGGATGCCGACCTTCTGGCTCTTGTCGCCCACGCGGGGCAGCGCGCCGATGAGCATCTTCGTGTAGGGGTGAATCGGGTCCTCGAAGATGTCCTCAGTGCGGCCCAGCTCGACGAAGCTGCCGGAATACATGATGCCCATGCGGTCGGTGATCTGATAGTGCACGCCCATGTCGTGGCTGACGATGACCAGCGTGTTCTTGAACTGCTTCTGCAGCCGCATCAGCATCATGAGGATGCCGCGCTGGACGACGACATCGAGCGCCGTGGTCGGCTCGTCGGCGAGCACCACGTTCGGGGACATGAACGTCGCGAGCGCGATGATCGCGCGCTGGCGCATGCCGCCGGAGAGCTGGAACGGGAACGCCTCGAGCACGTCGCGGGAGAGGCCCAGCTCCTCGAGGTACTTGCCCACGCGCTCGAGCGTCTGCTTCTCCGACTCGTTCTTGCGATCCTCCTTGGGAATGGAGTCGAGGAACTGGCTCTTGAGACGCACGATGGGATTGAGCACGCTCTGCGCGGCCTGCGGGACGTAGGAGATGTTGTTCCACCAGCACTTGCGGATCTCGCCCGACTCATAGGAGAAGGACTTGCCGTTCTTCTCGCCCGAGAGCACCACCTTGCCGGAGTCGATCTCGAGCGGGAATTCGATGATGTCGTACAGTGTCTTGAGCAGCGTCGATTTACCGCATCCGGATTCGCCGGCGATACCGAAAATTTCGTTATCGTAGATCTCGAAATTCACGTCCTTCACGACGTGTACATTGCCGTCGATGGTCTTGTAGGAGGCGGACAGATGGTCAATTTTCAACATCTTTATCTACCTCGTTTCATGGACATGTAGTCGTTATAGCCGGTAATCAGCATGAACAGCCCGACGAACAGCAGGATGGTGCCGATGATCGGCGGGAGGATCCAGTTCCAGCGCCCCGCCATGATGGCGTTGTACTGGCGCGCCCACTGGATCATGTTGCCCAGCGAGACCAGATTCGCCGGCGACAGGCCCAGCACCGCGAGGCTGGATTCCGAAGCGATGGCGGACAGCGTCGCGTTCATGAAGTTGGACAGCGACCACGTCAGCGCATAGGGCAGAATCTCCGTGACAACCACCTGCACCGTGCCCTCGCCGGAGAACCACGCCGTGTGGATAAAGTCGCGCTCCTTCATCGTCAGCGCCATCGAGCGGATCTGGCGGCTCGGCCAGGCCCACGCGAACAGCGCCAGCACCAGCGCCATCAGGATGACCGTCGACCCGCTGCCGCGCATCAGCGACGTCATCAAAATCAGCACCGGCAGCGACGGGATAACGACGAACGTGTCCGTGATGACCATCAGCACGCGGTCGACGCCGCCGCCGACAAAGCCGGCGATCAGACCGACGAACACGCCGACGACCGTGCCCAGAAACGCGACGATGAAGCCGATGGACAGCGAATTGTGAATGGCCTCAATCAACAGCCAGAAGATGTCCTGCCCCTGAGAGGTCGTGCCGAAGAAGTGCTCCGACGACGGCGGCAGGTTCTTCTGCATGACGTTGTTCGGGAACGGATTTGTGTGCGGAATGTAGAACACCACAAAGCCGAGGATCAGGAAGAAGAGCGTCACGATCAAGCCGAGTTTCAGCCGGAAGCTCGCGTTTTTCCAAAAACGTTTCATTCTCTCATTCCTCCCTTCTCAGCTATAGCGAATGCGCGGATCGATGAACGGATAGATCAGGTCGGCGATCAGCGTACAGGTCGAGATCGCGACGATCGAGATCGTAATGCAGCCGAGAATCATGTTTTAGTCCGACTGCGTGATCGCGTTCTGAATCAGCGTGCCGACGCCCGGATAGCCGAAGATGATCTCCGTCATGATCGAGCCGTTGAACACGCCGCCCAAACTCATCGCCAGCGCCGTGATCTGCGTGAGGATGGAATTGCGGAAGACGTAGCTGGTGCCGATTCGCGCCTCGCTCAGGCCGCGGTAGCGCGCGTAGAGGACGAAGTCCTCCTCCGAGGTCGTGCTCGACAGCGACTTCATGGAGATGATCCACCAGCCGGTGCCCAGCAGCAGAATCGAGATCGCCGGCAGCACCGAGGCGCGCAGCAGCGAGCTGATGAACGTCGCCGTGCCGCCGTTGTAGAGGATCGTCGCCTGAAGCGGGAACCAGCCCAGCACGTAGGAGAATACGATCTGCAATACCAGCGCCACGATGAAGTACGGAATCGGGTAAATGCAAATCGCGATGGACTCCAGAATCTTGGAAGAGCGCTTGTTCTTCCTGAATCCTGCCAGCAGGCCGATGATGTTGCCGATGATCCACGCGAACACCGTTGTGGTCAGCGACAACCCCAATGTAAACGGCAGATTTCTGCCGATGATGTCGTTGACAGGCTCCGGATAGCTCATCAGCGACGGACCGAAGTCAAAGTGCAGCAGACCGTTCCACAAAAAGGACGTATACTGCTCCCACAGCGAGCCCTCCAGACCAAACTGTATGCGCAGCGACTTTCGCATCTCCTCCATCGCCACCGGGTCCATCTGACCCGAGCGGGCCTGCATCTGACCGATCATGTTCTCGACCGGGTCGGACGGGAACATGCGCGGGATGAAGAAGATGAACGTGACGCCTATGAAGATCGTCAAGGCCCATGTCAGTAGGCGCAAGCCCAAGTATTTCCAGAATTTCACTGGCAACACCCCTCCGAGTTGCTTTTTGCAAAGAATGATTGCCGCCTGCCTTGCGGCTGGACCTCCTCCACCGGGGCGCGCCATGCGGTGCCCTCCGAGAGGGAATTGGAAAGCACGCGCCGCCGCATGGGGCGGCGCGTGCCGGTCTAGGCCCTTGCGGGCGCTTTCTCAGCGACTTAAGCTGCGACGGGGGTCAGGTGCGGGATGATGTACTTGAAGCAGCTCCACCACCACCACGGACCATTGTACGGATTGTCCGCGCACGGATAGCCTTCCCACACGGTGCTGTTCGTCGGAACGAACTTGACGCCGGAGTGGAAGCCGATGAACGGCATATCCTCGATGGCGACCTTCACGAACTCGAGGCCGAGCTCGTACGCCTCATCGCTGTCCGGGCTGATCTGGGCCAGCTCGTGGATGATCTCGGTCGCGCGCTCGTTGTTCCAGCGCATGCCGTTGCCGCCGATGCCGGTCTCGCCCAGAGGCGTGATCAGGTCCGCGTCATACTGGGAAATGGCGCCGTAGATGTCGCGGGTGATGAACTGGGTCGGCCAGTAGCCGGCGATGTAGTAGTTGCCGGTGGAGTCGTTTGCCGTCCACGTGGAGGAGGACTCGCTGAAGATGTTGCAGGTGAAGCCGAACTTCGTCAGCTGGTCGTACGCAGCCTGCACGCCGCGGCCCGCCTGCTGCTCGGTCTCCGCCAGATAGGTCAGGTTGAGCACGAAGGGCTCGCCCTCGAAGTACCAGCCGTCGTCGCGCAGCTCGAGGCCCGCCTTCTGGAACAGCTTGGTGGCGGCTTCCGGATCGTACTTCCAGCAGCCGATGCCGAACATCTCGATCAGCTCTTCCTCGGTGCCCTCGATGCCCAGGTAATCCGCCATGCGCTGCGCATAGCCGAAGTCGAACGGCTTGACGGTCGTGCCGTCGCCCAGATCGAGCTCGAACTCCTCGAGCCACGGAATCAGCGGCTCATAGTAGGCATCCTGACCGGCGCTGGTGGCGGTGATGATCGGGAACACGCTCGCGCGGCCGACGCCGTCGAAGATGCCCATGGAGATCTCGTCGAAGTTCATCGCCAGCGCGATGCCCCAGCGGAAGTCCTTGTTGTCGTACGGCGCGCCCTGGCCCTGCGAGAACGCGAGGCCCTTGGAGCACGGGTCGTCCGACGTCGCGTACGGATACTCGGCGTACCAGCAGGCGATG
>CALVPU010000197.1 GCA_944353735.1 uncultured Eubacteriales bacterium
GGTTGCGCCGCGGCGCCGTCCGCCGCCCCGCCGCCCCACCCCGCTTCGGGCCCTGCCCCGGTCGTGGTTCCGCCCGCAGCGGGCCATGCACCGGTCGTGGTTCCGTCCTCGGCAGGCCATGCGCCGGTCGTGGTTCCATCCGCGGCGGGCCATGCGCCGCCCTGCGCCGTCCAATCGTCCAGCGTGGGCCACCCCTCCGCCAGCGCGCAGGGCAGCAGCATCAGCGCCAACAGCGCCGCCAGCGCCCGCCGCAGCGGGTTACGCCGCGTAGATCTCTTCATATCGCTCATAGTACTTCAATATCCTGTCGACGTACCTCTGCGTCACGTCGGAGTCGATCCGGTCCAGCGTCTTGCCGTCGGCGCTGAGCCGCGGGTCCTTCAGCCATGCGTCCACGGTGCCCTGTCCCTGATGATACGCCGCCGACGCGCAGCGCATGTCGCCGCCGTAGCGGTCCATCAAAAAGCCCAGGTACCAGCAGCCATAGCGGATGTTCGTCGCCGGGTCGAACAGCGCGTCCTCGGAGAAGGTCTCGCCGAGCTTGCCGGCAATCCACTCGCCCGTCGCGGGCACGATCTGCATCAGTCCACGCGCGCCGGCGCTGCTGACCGCCTCGGGGCGATAGCTCGATTCCGCGAGGATCACCGCCGCCACGTATGCCGGTTCCAGGCCGTTCTCCTGCGCCGACAGGCGGATGAGATCCGCGTACTCCACCGGATAGGTCTGCACCGTCAGTTCCGGATGCCGGTCGAGCAGCACCCGCGCGCCAATCGCGAGAAATCCCAGCGCCAGCACCGCCACTGTGCCCAGCAGCAGCCACCTGCGCGCGGCGCGCGCGCGCCTGCGGCGGCGCGCCGCCTTCCTGTCCCTGTTTTTCGCCTCGTTCTTTGCCGTCATTCGTTCCTCCCATGCCCGTCGAGCCGCGCCAGCAGCTGGCGGTACAGCCGCGCCAGCTCCGCGCGCGTCTCCTCGACGGGACGGTCCGTGTCGATCACCCGCGCCGCGCGGGCGTTGCGCTGTGCGCGGGGCATCTGGCTGGCGATGCGCGCCCGCGCCTGTTCTTCCGTCAATCCGCGCGCCACCACGCGCGCGATCTGCGTCTCCTCGCTCACCGAGACCGCCCAAACCTCGCCGCACAGCGCGTCCATGCCGGTCTCAAACAGCAGCGGCACGTCCAGCACCGCCACGCGGTCGCCGCGCCGGGCGGCGGCGTCGATCTCCTGCGCCATGCGCGCGTGCACGCGCGGATGAATGATGGCCTCCAGATCGCGCCGCGCCGGCTCGGAGGCAAAGACCACCGCGCCCAGCGCCGCGCGGTCGAGCGCGCCGTCCGGGCGAAAGACCCTCTCGCCGAAGCGCGCGCGGATGGCGTCCAGCGCCGCGCCGCCGGGCGCGGTCAGGCTGCGGGAGATGGCGTCGGCGTCGACGTGCGCCGCGCCCAGCGACGCCAGATACGCCGCCGCCTCGGACTTGCCGCAGCCGATGCCGCCGGTCAGCCCGAGCAAAAAGGGCCTACTTGCAGGCACGCCAATCGCCTCCCACGGAGATGTCGGTCCTGAGCGGCACCTTCATCTCGACCACGCCCTCCATGCAGCGGCGCAGCAGCGCCTTGACGCGCGCAACCTCGTCCTCGGGGGCCTCGACGATCAGCTCGTCGTGCACCTGCAGGATGAGCTTCGCGCGCAGCCCGCTTTCGCGCAGCTCGCGGTCGACGGCGATCATCGCCAGCTTGATGATGTCCGCCGCGGTGCCCTGAATGGGGCTGTTCATGGCGCAGCGCTCGCCAAAGGCGCGCAGGTTGCGATTGGCGCTGGCGAGCTCCGGCAGATAGCGCCGCCGGCCCATCAGCGTGGTCACATAGCCCTTTTCGCGCCCCTCCGCCACGGCGGCGTCCATGTAGCGGCGGATGCCGGGATAGCGCTCGAAGTAGCGGTCGATGAACGCGCGCGCCTCGGCGCGGCTGACGGAGATGTTCTTCGCCAGCGCGAAGTCCGAGATGCCGTAGACGATGCCGAAGTTGACCGCCTTGGACGCTGAGCGCATGGCGCCGGTGACCTCGCCCAGCGGCACGCCGTAGACCTCGGCGGCGGTGCGGGCATGGATGTCCTGTCCTTCGCGGAACGCCTCGCACATCGTCTCGTCCCCGGAGATGTGCGCCAGCACGCGCAGCTCGATCTGCGAATAGTCCGCGTCGACGAGCAGCCAGCCCGGCCGCGCCACGAACGCGCGGCGGATCTGCCGTCCCAGTTCGGTGCGCACGGGAATGTTCTGCAAATTCGGCTCCGCGGAGCTCAGCCGTCCGGTGACGGTGCCAACCTGATCAAAGCGCGTGTGCACGCGACCGCCCGCATCGCGCAGGTCGAGCAGCGAGTGGATGTACGTCGATTCCAGCTTCTGGTACTTGCGGTACTCGAGGATCTTCGCGCAGATGGGATAGTCCTCCGCCAGGCGCTCGAGCACCTCCTTGTCGGTCGAATAGCCGCGGTGGTTCCTGCGCGGCGCAGGCAGCTTCATGCGCTCGAACAGCATCTCGCCCAGCTGCTTGGGGGAATTGAGGTTGATGCGCTCGCCCGCCATCTGCGCGATCTCGTCGGTCAGCTCGGCAATCCGCGCGCGGAACTCGATCCCCAGCGCATCCAGCGCCTCGGCGTCGACGAGGAAGCCCTCGCGCTCCATGTCGCGCAGCACGTGCGCCAGCGGCAGCTCGATGTCGCGGTAGATGTGCTCCAGCCCCGTCTCGCGCAGCTGCGCCGCCTGCTTTTCCGCAAGCGCGCGGATCGCCGACGCCGGGTGCTGCTCGAAGCCGGCGGCGCCCTCCGCCTCGCACAGCGCCTGCGCCGCGAACGAGGGCCGCTGCGGGTTGAGCGCATACGCCGCCAGCATCACGTCCATGACCTCGCCGCGCAGTGCGTCCAGCGCCACGGGCAGCGACTTGACATCGTACAGCGCCTTTTCGCAGTCCGCCTCGAGCAGCGGCAGCGCCGCGCGCACCGCGTCTTCCTCGGTCACGCCGGGCGACAGCAAATCGCCGCCCAGCGCGACGCGCAGCCGCGCCGCGTCCGTCGCCACGGTGAAGTCCGCGCCGCAGAACGCCGCGACCCATTTCGCCTTTTTCGCCAGCTCCGCACAGCGCGCCGCCAGCTGCGCCGCGTCCGCCATCGTCTCGACCTCCGGCAGCGGGACGGGCGGCGCCTCCTCGGGCAGCGACGCGGGCGCGAACTGCGCTGCAACCTCCGCGAGGCGCCTGGCGGCGGCGTTCATGCCCAGCTCGCGCAGCCGCGGCAGTCCGCCGCCGAGGCCGCCCAGCTTCATGGCGTCGAAATCAAACGCCACCGGCGCGGCGCGGTCGATCGTCGCCAGCTCATAGCTCAGCTCCGCCAGATCGCGGTGCTCCGCCAGCCGCTCGCCCAGCTTGCCCTTCTGCTCCGCCGGTCCGCGGTCCAGCGCCGCTTGCAGGCTGCCGTACTGCTGCACGAGCCGGACCGCCGTCTTTTCGCCGATGCCCGGCACGCCGGGGATGTTGTCCGAGGCGTCGCCCATGAGGCCCTTGACGTCGATCAGCTGCGCGGGCGAGAGGCCGTAGGTCTCGCGGATGTACGCCGGCGTGACGCGCACCGTGTCGGTGATGCCGCGCGTGGTGTAGAGGATCGTCGTGCGCTCGCCGGCAAGCTGAAAGGAATCGCGGTCGCCGGTGACCAGCACCGCCTCGCGCCCCTCGCGCTCGCAGGCCGCGGAGACGGTGCCGAGGATGTCGTCCGCCTCGTAGCCCTCGCAGCACAGCGTGGGGATGCCCATGCGGGCGATCAACTCGCGAATGACGGGGTCCTGCGCGCGCAGCTCGTCCGGCATCGGCTTGCGCGTCGCCTTGTACGCCTCGTAGCGCAGCGCGCGCCGGGTCGGCGCGTGGACGTCCAGCGCCACCGCCATGCCCTCCGGCTGTTCCTCGGCGATGACCTTGAGCAGCATCATCATAAAGCCGTGCACGGCGTTCGTCGGCGTGCCGTCCGGCGCGCTCATCGGCGTCTGCAGCGCGTGGAACGCGCGGTACATCAGGCTGTACCCATCCAGCAGTACGATCTTCCCCGGCATGGAAACGTCCTCCTTTGACAAATACCCATTGTATTATAACAGAGATTGCCGAAAAATACAAATGCGGCATCGTGGCGGGAATGTGAAAAAAGCGGGCGCATATGGACAGGCGCCGCCGGTCATGGTATGATTAAAGGCGCGAAATATTCCGCCGGAGGTACGGATATGAAAAAACTCAACATCGCCCTGGGCGCGATCCTGTTTCTGATGCTGGCGTTCGCCGCCTACTTTTGGCTGGGCGGCACGCTGCGCGCCGAGGTTTCCACGATCGCGGCGAGCGCCGCGGACCATCCCGACGCCTATGCCGCCGTGGGTTCGGCGCTCGCATCCGGCGCCGCGCCGCAGGTGTTCGCCGAGCTGCCCGCCAGCCCGGACGGGCTGACGCTGATGGACGTGACCGTCGCGCTCGGCAATCCCGGACTGTTCGCCGCGGAGTGGCTGGACATTTCGCTCACAGGCGCGCCGGGCGACATCGCCGTCTACTCGCTCAGCGGCGAGGCGAGCGACGTGCCCGCGCGCGCCGCGGCGCAGGTCAACCTCAAGCTGGTCACCACCCAGCCCGACGCGCCGCGCGCGCTCACCATCGACTACTACGTCCTCGGCATGCCGCGCAGCATCTCGCTGGCGCTCTGAGCGCGCCGCAGGAGCGAACCGTTCGCGGGCAGACGAGCGCGCTCGAGAAACGATGCCCTTCCGCCACGCCGTCAGGCATCTGCCGCACCGGCAACGTCCACTGCGCGGAGCATGCCGCCGGCAGGGATGATTTCCGCGGACAGCGTTCCCCCCTGCCGCAGCATGGTCGCCGGGACTTTTCTCCCCAAAGCGCGCCGCGAACAAGGCAAGCGTCTCCTTCCCCAGATATGCGCCTCTCCCGACACGCGCCACGGGTGGAAATTCGCCCTCCGAGTGCTGGCGGAAGATATGCCCCATAGAACTCCCGACGCGCGCGCCGCGGGCGAAGAATTCGCCCGCGGCGCGGTTTTTGGGGAAAAGCAGCATTTTGCGCGCGGGACGGCGCTGCGCTCACATGCGGTCGGGCGGGTTCAGGCCGATGAGCTGCATGGCGGTCCTGAGCAGGTCGCGGGTGACCTTGGTCAGCAGCGTGCGCGCGGCGCGCACGGGCAGTTCGTCGACCATGATCTTCTGGTCGTAGTAGAACTTGTTGTACGCCTGGCTCAGGTCGACGGTGAAGCGCGTGATCAGCGACGGCTCGTTGCGCTCGAGCGCCGACTTCGCGACCTCCGGGAACTGACCGATCAGGCGCACGACCTCCTGCGCCTCGGGGTCGGACAGCGCGGAGAAGTCCGGCTCCGCCGCCGTCTCGCCCGCCTTCGCCAGCACCGAGCAGCAGCGCGCGTGGGTGTACATCACGTAGGGGCCGGTCTCGCCGTCGAAGTTGAGCGCGCGGTCCCACCAGAAGTCGATGTCCTTGATGCGGTTGTTGTACAGCGCAAAGAACACCACCGCGCCGACGCCGATCTGCCGGGCGACGGCGTCCTTGTCCTCGAGCTCGGGGCTCTTCTCCTCGATGATGGCGCGCGCCTTGGCGATGGCGTTGTTGAGCAGGTCGTCCAAGTAGATCACGTGACCCTCGCGGGTTGAGAGCGCCTGGCCTTCGTAGGAGACCATGCCGAACGCCACGTGCTCGCAGTCCTTGTACCACGCGTAGCCCATCAGCTCCAGCACCTTGAACAGCTGCCGGAAGTGCAGGTTCTGCTGATAGGCGACGACGTAGAGCGACTTGTCGAAGTTATAGGTGTCCTTGCGGTACTTCGCCGCGGCGAGGTCGCGCGTGATGTACAGCGTCGCGCCGTCGGAGCGCAGGATCAGCGCCGGCGGCATGCCATAGGGCTCGAGGTCGACGATCTGCGCGCCCTGATCCTCCTTGAGCAGCCCCTTCGCCTTCAGTTCGTCGATGACGGGCTGCATCTTGTCGTTGTAGAAGCTCTCGCCGGCGTAGGAATCGAACGTCACGCCCAGCATGTCGTAGACGCGCTCGGCGTCCTTGAGCGTGACCGACTTGAACCAGTTGAAGATCTCCAGCGCCTCGGGATCGCCGTCCTCGATGCGCTTGAACCACGCGCGCCCCTCGTCGTTGAGGGCAGGATCGGCCTTGGCTTCCTCGTTGAAGCGCACGTAGAGCTTGACCATCTCGTCCACGCCGCCGCGCGCGACGGTGTCGTGGTCGCCCCAGCGCTTGTAGGCGGCGATCATCTTGCCGAACTGCGTGCCCCAATCGCCCAGATGGTTGACGCCCACGGCGTTCCAGCCGAAGAATTTATAGAGCTTGTACAGCGCGCTGCCGATCGCCGTGGTCGACAAATGACCGATGTGAAAGCGCTTGGCGATGTTGATCGAGGAATAGTCGATCACGACCGTCTTGCCCGCGCCGGAACCGTCGCTGCCGTACTTTTCGCCCTGCGCTTCGGCGGCGCGCAGCGTCTTTTCGGCGAAGGTCGCGCGGTCGATGAAGAAGTTGAGGTATCCCTTGACCGACTCGACCTTGCTCAGAAAGTCCGCCGTGACCGCGCCGGAGAGCGCGTCCGCAATCATCGCCGGCGACTTGCGCAGCGCCTTGGACAGCTTGAAACAGGGAAAAGCGAAGTCGCCCATCGCCGTATCCGGCGGAATCTCCAGCGCCGCGGCGATGTCCGCCGCCGACAGGCCGGGATCGCCGAGCGTGCCGTTGAGCGCCTCGAGAATCCTCTGGCCGATGGCGAACTTGAAATCCATGTGCATCCCACTCCTGTTCTCAATGCGTGATGCTTTCATTATAACAGGTTTGCTCCGGCGCGGAAAGCCCACGCCGGGAAAATTAACGCGCGCGGCACACTCCGGCAAAAAGCGGCGGCGCGGCAGCGTCTTCTGCCGCGAACGGCTCGGCGTGCCGGCATGTGGGGAATCCCGCGCCGCCGCGTCGCTTTCCGGCGCGCAAAAAAGGGGCCCTCCCCTGCAGGAGAGCCCCGGCGAAAGGCGCTTCGGCAACCGCCCTTCGCCTTTGGGGGGGGATCAGACGGTGGTGAGATCCCAGGCCTCGTGGATCTTGGGCACGTCGCTGATCAGGCGCCTCGTGTAGGCGGCTTTGGGATGGAGGATGACCTCGTCCGCGGAGCCGCTCTCGACGAACTTGCCGTGCTCCATGATGTAGATGCTGTCGGAGATGTGATACGCCAGTCCGATGTCGTGCGTGATGAAGATGATCGTCATGCCGGTCTCGTTGCGCAGCTGCAGCAGCATGTCGAGGATGGTGGCGCGGGAGCAGGCGTCGATCATCGACGTCGGCTCGTCCGCGAGCAGGATCTTCGGCTTGAGCAGGAAGATGCGCGCGATCATCAGGCGCTGCATCTGACCGCCGGAGAGCTCGAACGGATACTTGTTCGTCAATTCGGCGAACTTCAGGTTGACGAAGCTGCACGCCTCGGTCATCATCTCGAACTTCTTCTCCTTCGACAGGTGCTTGCCGCCGCGCATGTTGATGCAGTCGAGCAGCACGGTGTCGATGCGGTTGAAGGTATTGAACGACGAGAAGGGGTCCTGAAAGATCGCCTGAATGCCGTGCCAGTACTCGCGCTTCTTGCGGCGGGTGGAGATGTCGCGCTTCTGGCCCTGAAAGTAGATGTCGCCGTCGGTGACGCTGATGAGCCCGAGCAGCATCTTGGAAGGCGTCGTCTTGCCGGAGCCGGACTCGCCGACGATGCTGACCAGCTCGCCCTCGTGGAACTCAAAGTCCACGTGGTCGACCGCCTTGGTGATCTTCTTGCCGAAGCCGAAGTACTTCGTCACGCCCTTGCCGCTCAGGCACAGCGGGCGGCTCTTGACGTCGATGCGGTGGTCGCTCATGTTGACGGTCGTGGTCGGATCATTCTTCACTCTTGTACACCTCCCTGAGATGCTCGACGGACAGGCTGCAGCGATAGGTTCTGCCGTTCTCGAACTCGACCATCGGCTGCGCGTTGACGAAGCAGGCCGGGGTCGCGTACTTGCAGCGCTCCGCGAAGCGGCAGCCCTGCGGCGGGCGCTTCAGGTTCGGCGGCGTGCCGGGAATCGCGGTCAGCTTCTTGTCGCGCGTGCCTTCCTCGGGCACGAGGATGGAATCCATCAGGCCGTGCGAGTACGGGTGAATGGGGTCAAAGACCATCTCCTGCGCAGTGCCGCGCTCGACGATCTGACCGGCGTACATGACCATGATGTCGTCGGTGACGTTGTACAGAAGCGGCAGCTCGTGGGTGATGAAGATCATCGCCCGAATCAGGCCCTTCTCCATCATGTCGCGCAGCATCTTGATGACCATCTTCTGGCTGGTGACGTCCAGCGCGGAGGACGGCTCGTCGGCGATGAGAACCTTCGGCTTGAGGATGGTGGAGATGGCGATGACGACGCGCTGCTTCATGCCGCCGGAGAGCTCCACGGCGTGCTTGTCCAGCGCCTCCACCGGCAGGCCCAGCTCGGCAAAGCGCGCCTTGGACATCTCGTAGATCTCCTTCTTGTCGCGCTTGGGGTCGTGCGCCAGCACGACGTCCTCGATGAACTTGCGGATCTTGCGCGTCGGGTTGAGGGCGTTCATCGCCGCCTGCGGAATGTAGGCGATCTCCGTGCCCAGCACGTTCCTGCGCACCTCGTCCGGATTCATGCCGGAGATGTTCTTGCCGTCGATGATGATGTCCCCGCTGGTATAGTGCAGCGGCGGGAAGTAGTAGCCCATCAGGCTCAGCGCCAGCGTGGACTTGCCGCAGCCGGACTCGCCCGCGATGCCGAGGCTCTTCCCCTCTTCGATCTTGAGCGACACGTGGTCCACGGCGTACACGTCCTCGTGAAAGCGCGTGATGTATTTGGTCGTCAATTCCCTGACTTCCAGCATTGTCTTGCTCATGTACGTGTCCTCCTAGTCTCTCAGAGTGGGATTGAACACCTGGTCAAGACCCGTGTTCATCAGGTTGAGCGAGAACGAGATCAGCGCGATGACGCCGATGACCGGGAAGTACGCCCACCATTTGCCGCCCAGATGCGCGGAGTACAGCATCGCCCAGTTCATCATCAGGCCCAGCGTCGGCACCTCGGTGGTCTTGGGGCCCAGGCCGAGCAGCGACAACTGCGCCTCGGAGAGGATCGCCGAACTGATCTGCAGGATGAACGCCATGACGACGTAGCTGGCGATGTACGGCAGGATGTCCGTCAGCACGATGCGCACGAGGCTGTGCCCGGACAGCTTGGAGAGGTTGACGTGGTCGCGGTTGCGCAGCGAGATGACCTGCGAGCGCACCGAACGCGTTGTCCACGTCCAGCTCGTCAAGCCGATGACGAGCGCCACGACCATGGCGCCGCGGTTCTCCTGCCCGATGGAATAGTTGATCAGTATCAGCAGCACGAAGCTGGGGATGACGGTGAAGATGTTCGTGATGAACATCACGATGTCGTCCAGCACGCCGCCGACATAGCCAGACAGCAGGCCCAGCACAAGGCCGATGAACGTGGCGATGCAGCCGGCGACCAGGCCGATCATCAGCGAGGTGCCGATGGCGGACGCCAGCTCCTTGAGCACGTCGCGGCCGAAGTTGTCGGTGCCCAGCGGCAAGGTGATGACATTGGTGACGTCGCCGACGTTGACGTAGTCGGTGGACTCGATGTCCGTCACTTCCTCCATCTCGCCCTCCTCATCGGGCTGCATGACCGTCAGCGTCTCGGACGCGCCGAGCGACTGCAGGCGGTTGTTGAGGCTGATATAGCTGTTGCGCTGGGCGTTGGTCATGCCCTCCGGGCGGATGCTCTGGTCGTAGTTGGCGTTCCAGATCTCCAGCAGCGCGTCGGTATCGGTGATGTCCAGCCCGGTGACGTCCACGCCCACCGCCGTGAGCCAGTTGACCATGCTGACGCGGTCCTCGTCGGAGAGGACGCTCGCGAGGCGCTTGGCGTCGGCGTCGTCGAGGCGGAAGGTGCTCGTCTCGGTGCCTACCGCGTCATACAGCGACACGTATGTGCCCGGCGGGGCGAAGGTGCCCAGACCGATCTGCTGCAGCGGATTGCCCGGATTGAACAGCGGATAGAGGATCGCCAGCAGCAAAACTGCGACGAAGATGATGAAGCCGACCAGAAATTTCGGCGAATGAAAGACCTGTCGAAGCGTGTTTTTCATGCTCTGCCGCCCCCTCTCAATCGTACTGCGCGGCCTTGACGCGCGGGTCGATGAAGCCGTAGACGATGTCGAGGACGAACGTCGAGATCAGCACCATCACGGTGATGATCAGCGTCGTTGCCGAGATCAGCGGATAGTCCGCCGAGGTGACGGCATCGTACAGCGTCGAGCCGAGGCCGGGGTAGCTGAAGATGATCTCCGCGACCAGCGCGCCGCTCATCATCGTGCCCAGCGACATGGCAAGGCCGGTGACCTGCGGCAGCATCGCGTTGCGGAACACGTAGCCGACGATCTTGCGGTCCTTGATGCCCAGGAAGCGGGCATACTTGACGTAGTCGGCGTTGAGTTCATAGATGGACATCGAGCGCATGCCGACCGCCTGACCGCCGATGCTCACCAGCACGACCGACCAGAACGGCAGCTGGTAGTGGGTGATGACCGACCAGATGAAGTTCCAGTTCAGCGCCGGCGTCATGCCAAGGCCATAGGCGCCCGACGACGGAGCGATGTGCAGCGTCAGCGCGAACACGACCAGCATGATGACCGCCATGCCGAACGCCGGAATGGCGCTGAGGAACATGGTCACGGGCATGAGGATCTTGTCAAAGCCCTTGCGGATGTAGGCGGCGAGGGCGCCCAACAGGTTGCCCAGCAGCCAGCCGATGAGGATCGCCGGCAGCTGCAGCGCCAGCGTCCACGGCAGCGCGCTGCCGATGATGCTGGAAACGGTGCGCGGGTACTGGCTGAACGAGGTGCCGAAGTCGCCCCGAACAGCGTTGCCGACAAAGATGAGGAACTGCTCGATCATCGAGCGGTTGGTGCCGAATTCCTCGGCGTAGCGCTGATAGATCTCCTGAACGGCGCTGGCGTCGGTGACGCCCTGCGCCAGGCGGCTCGTGATTCCCGCGACGGGGTCCGCCGGCATCAGGCGCGGCAGGACGAAGTTCAGAATCACGGCGGCAATGAACGTGATGATGAACCAGAAGATCTTCTTGCCGAAGTACTTGCGGTATCCTTTCATGTGCTTCCCCCCAAATAGGATGTCTCACGACTCCCGCGAATGGAAAGGGGACATGCCCCGAGTGCGCTCGAAGCATGTCCCGGCGTTCAATGCGATCAGCCCTCGACCAGCTGCAGGTTGTACAGCGCGGCAATGCCGTAGCCGTCGGTGCAGTCCGTCGGCGGAATGTTCGTTCCGTCGCCATCGTAGGGGAAGTTCGTCCACACGGACTCGTTGACGAAGTGGAAGAACTGCGGGCGATACATCAGCGAGAAGCTCGGCACGTCGGTCAGGTAGATCTCAACGGCCTCGGTGTACAGGGCCTTGAGCTCTTCCTCATCGGTGGTGATCGGGATCAGCTCGAGGATCTCGTCGATGCGCTCGTTGGAGTACTGACCGTAGTTGCCGCTGAAGTTGTTCTCCAGACCGACGAAGTCGCTGGACATGAACTGGCGGATGCGGCCCCAGGGCTGGGACGGACCAGCGCCATCGGGAGACTGCATGAAGATGTCGTACTCCGTCTGGTTCGGGTTGCTGTAAACGGTGCTGTAGGTGGAAGATTCCGGATACACGGTGGTGATGTTGATGCCGATGTTGGCGCCAGCCGCGGCGACCAGCTCGATGGCGGCCTGCCAGTCGGTCCAGCCGTTCGGGCAGACGGCAGTCAGGGTGATCTCCTCGCCGTCGGGCGTCTCGCGCCAGCCGTCGCCGTTGGTGTCGACGTAGCCGGCTTCCTCGAGCATCGCGATCGCGCCCTCGACGTCATTGCCGGTCCACTGCAGGTCGGCAACGGCCTCGTGATCGTACATCGCCTGCTCGACCTCGGTCGGGTTCATGCAGGAGCGCGGCACCTCTTCGAAGGTCGGGCTCTGGTTGGTGATGGCGTTCTCGATGATGGCGTCGTAGTCGACCGCGATGGCGATCGCCTTGCGGAGGGTAGCGTCCTGAAGCACGGGGTTGTTCAGGTTATACCAGGCGGTCGGCATGGTCAGGCAGATGCCGTACGGCTCCTCCATCATGTAGCCGGACACCGGCAGGCCTTCTTCTTCCCACAGGTCCTGAACGTTCGGCACGAAGATCTGACCGACGTCGATCTCGCCCTGACGGAACGCGACTTCCGTGACGGCGTTGTCGGCATAGATCGTGTGGGCGATGTACTTCGGAACCGGCAGCTTGCCCCACATGGACTCGTCCTGGCCCCAGTAGTTGTCGTTGCGGACAAAGGCGACCAGCTGGTCGTTGGAGACGTACGGGCCGTACGGGCCGGTGTACGGGGCGTCGAGCGCCTCGTCGTTCAGCATTGCGACCGTGTCGCCGCCGTTGCGCTCCTCGAGCGTGTCCAGCCACGCGGCCTGCGCCACGAACGTCGCCACCAGGAAGTCCTCAACCTTCAGCGGGTTGACCGGCGTGCCTTCCTCGTTCTTGGCAAGGTTGATGGTGAAGGTCAGGTCGTCGACCGCTTCGATGGACTCGATGAACGGGCCGTAGTTGGCGCCGGCGGTGTTGTTCAGCTGCAGGCTGATCTCCCACGTGCGGATGACGTCGTTGGACGTGACCGCCGTGCCGTCGGACCACTTCGCCGCGTCGTTGAGCGTCACGGTGACGGTGGACAGGTCGTCCGCCCAGACCGGATCGCCTTCGGCGAGCAGCGGCACCATGGAGCCGTCAAGCAGGTTGAACATGTACAGCGTCTCGAACATGATCGTGCGCGAACCGGAGGGGTTCGTGGTCGTGCCCATGGCGTTGTTCTGGTTGGTTCCGACGGGGTTCCAGCTGTTGACGGTGCCCCACTGCTGACCGCCGAAATACAGCGTCTCGTTGCGCGGCAGGTCGGCAACCGCCGTCTCCGCGGTGGCGACGCCGGCGACGCTCAGCAGCATGGCAATCGCCAGCACCAAGCTCAGGAGTTTCCGGGTCTTCATTGTTGTTCCCTCCACTTGCGAATTTTGCTAAATGGCATCAAGCCAATGAGCACCTGTTCATGCGCGGCGCGCCTGTCCAAACGCCGCGTCCGGCGCGCCGAGATCGCGCACCGTCTCGCCCGCCACCAGCCGTCCCGGCAACACCACCTGGCGCGGCAGGAAGCTGCGCGGACTGCCGATGGCGTCGAGCAGCATCCTCGCCGCCGTGGCGCCGATGGCGTCGCAGTCCTGCTGAAACGTCGTCAGCGGATGCTGGTAGATCGAGGCGATCTGCGTTCCGTCGTAGCCCACCGCGCTGACGTCCTCCGGCACCGACAGCCCGTGCGCGCACAGCGCGCGAAAGCCGCCCACATAGGCGTAGTCGTCCGGATAAAAGATGCACGTGGGAATCTGCGGCATGCCGAGCAGCGCTTCGGTCTCGCGCGCGCTGGACTCGGGGTCGTTGTAGAGCGCCTCGCGAACGTATTCCGGCGGGATGCGCAGCCCCAGCGCCTCGCACGCGGCATGAAAGCTCGCCAGCCGGTCGCGCGTGACCGGCGCGTCCTCGCCGTGAATGAACGCCAGCCTGCGGTGTCCGCGCGCATAGGCGAAGCGCACCAGTTCCTGCATGCCCTGCAGGTTGTCCGACAGCACGGCGGCGCGATGGTGAAACGCATAGTCGATGGTCACGAGCGGGATCTCGCTGTTGACTAAATCGAGCAGCGTCGATTCGCTGAAGGTGGCGCTCAGCACGAGCACGCCGTCATAGCTGCGGTAGCGGCAGTAGCTCAGATAGCCGCCCATCGTCTCCGCCGCCGTGCGGTTGACGGGCACGAGATCGTAGCCCTTTTCTTCGACCACGCGCTGCACCGCGTCGGCGATGCCGGCGAAGTAGCTGTGCTTCCAGACGCTGCAGTTCTTGGGGAATTGCAGCAGGGCGATGGACATGGAGCGACCGGTCTTCATCGAGCGCGCCGCGGCGTTGGGGAGATAGCCCATCTCCCGCGCAGTCTCGCGAATGCGCTGCGCCGTTGCCGCGCTGACCTCCGACACGCCGTTCATCGCCTTGCTGACCGTCGCAATCGAGAGGCCGCACTGCTGGGCAATGTCCCTGAGTGTAACCATCGCGCACCTCTGATTTTCCCTATCCGTTCTTAATCGTTTTCGACATTATAACCCCTACAAACACCGCTTGTCAAGGAGAAAGTAGAATTTGTTAATAAATGATTGTTATGAACAAATACTCAGTTCGCGGTTCGCCCAGAACCGCAGGCAAAACCCCGCCATTTCGCCAAACGTTCGACCGCGCAATTTACGAAACCGACCGCTCAACGCAACCGAAATCGTTTTCGCTGCGCCCGCGCCGCCGGCACAAAAAAAGTCCCCCGCATCGCCCGATGCAGGGGAAAACCATTGAAAGCCAGCGATCAGCCAAGGATCTTGGTGACGACGCCGGAACCGACCGTGCGACCGCCCTCGCGGATAGCGAAGCGCAGGCCCTCTTCGCACGCGATCGGCGTGATCAGCGTGATCTCCATGTCGATGTTGTCGCCCGGCATGACCATCTCAACGCCGTCCGGCAGCTTGATGTTTCCCG
>CALVPU010000198.1 GCA_944353735.1 uncultured Eubacteriales bacterium
CAAGCGGGAGCTCCGGCGGATCTCGCCGCGCCTCCCGTCACGCCTTTCCTTCGCCGCCCGTCCGCACCGCTTCGGCGGCACCCATTCCCTGCGAAGGGACGCATCCCGCACCCTGCGCTTCCCCGCACAACCGCGTTGCCCGTGTTTTTCCCTGCGCCGGCGAGCTCCGGGCGCTACACTCTTCCCCTACACGCCGGTCTTCCGCTCTGAAGCGCGCATCCCGCGGCTTTCCCGCCTTCCGGGGGCTCCATGAAACAAGCGGGAGGTCCGGCGGATCTCGCCGAGCCTCCCGTCACGCCTTTCCTTCGACGACCGCCCGCACCGCTTCGGCGGCAGCCGCCTCGTCCTCGCCCTCGGCGATGACGCGCACCGGAACGCCCCGGTACAGGTTCAGCGCAAGGATGCTGATCAGCGAATTCAGCTTGACCTGCCGCCCGTCGTACTCGATCGAGAGCTCCGCGCGATGGTGCTCCGCGCAGTCGGCGAGCCTGGCGGCGAGCTGAGGCGTCAGCGCCTCCGTCGCCTGAAACACCGCATCCAGCTTGATCATACGATCCCTCCTCTCCAAATATTCACAATCCCGCAGGGCGCGTTCGCGCCGCGCAAAATCTCTCATGCCGCCGCAGCCATCCGCTCTGCGCTCCGGCCCGTCCGCTTTCCGCGAAACGCGTTCCCCCGCACAGCCAATCCGCGCTCGCGCGCGATTCCTTCCGCACCGCGCAAAATCTCTCATGCCGCCGCAGCCATCCGCTTCGCACTCCGGCTCGTCCGCTTTCCGCGAAACGCGTTCCGGCGCACAGCCAAACCGCTTCGCGCTCCGTCTCGTCCGCATCCCGCGCAACGCGCTCGCGCCACAGCCGCACCGCACTAGAGCTCCGTATCCTCGCCGGCGCGCAGCTTGTTCGCCAGCTGCGCCAACTTGCGCAGCCGCGCATTGACGCCCGACTTGCCCAGCGGCGGCGACATCGCCTCGCCCAGCGCGCCCAGCGACATCTCCGGATTCTCCAACCGCGCCCGCGCCGCGTCGCGCAGCGGCTTGGGCAGCTTGTCCAGCCCCACCTGCTCGTCGAGGTAGAGGATGTCGCGCACCTGCGATTCCGCCGCGTTCATAATGCGCCCGATGTTGGACACGTCGCAGTTGAGCTGGCGGTTGACGCGGTTGCGCATGTCCTTGGCGACGCGCACGTTCTCCATCTGCAGCACCGCGGCGTTTGCACCCATCAGCGCCAGCACGCCGGCGATCTCCTCGGCGCGCTTTAAGTATACCACATATTTCGCCTTTCTGCACGTCTTTTTCGCAGAAAATTCAAAATATTGAACCTGCTCTGACAGGAAGTCGGCGAATTCCTCCGTCGGCGCGGCGAATTCGAGGTGATACTGCCCTTCGGGCTTGTTGACCGCGCCGCACAGCAGAAACGCGCCGCGCAGAAACGCCTTGCGGCAGCAGGCATAGCGCACCGCCGACGCCTCCGGCGCCTGCCGCACGCCGAACAGCGCCGCCGGGTCGAGCAGCCCCAGCGCCTCGAGCAGCGCCGGCGCGTCCGCCTCCGCCACGACCAGCTGATAGCGCGTGCGTCCGCCGAGCGCGTCGACCAGCAGCGTGCGGATCTGCGCCGTGATCCCGAAGTGCTGCTTGAGCATGGCGAAATAGCGCCGCGCCACTGCGCCCTCCGCCGCCGTCAGCGACAGCGCGTAGCGATGCGGCCCGCGAAAGGAGATGCCGCCCGACGCCAGCAGCGCCGCCGCCACCTCGCTGCGCGCACAGCAGTCGTGCGCGCACGGCTCGCGCGCGATCTCGCCGCGCACATCCGATGCAAACGACATGGTCCTCCCCGAACCTCCAAATCCACTCCCGCGAAACCGCGCGAAGCGGGAAGCGTTCTCCGCCGTGCGGCGAAACTGTCCTTCGCGGAAAAGCGCCGCCACACGAAAACGCTGCCGCGGAAATGCGCCTTCTCCTGCGCAAGACCGCCGCGCAACGCCATCCGCCGCGCGAAGCGTTCCTCGCCGCCGTGAGAAACTGTATGCCGCGGGAAGCGTTCTCCGCCGTGCGGCGAAACTGTCCTCCGCGGAAATGCGCCGCCACACGAAAATGCTGCCGCGGAAAAGCACCTTCTCCTGCGCAAGACTGCCGTCGCGCAACGCCGTCCGCCGCGCGAAGCGTTCCTCTCCGCCGTGAGAAGCTGTATGCCGCGGGAAGCGTTCTCCGCCGTGCGGCGAAACTGTCCTTCGCGGAAATGCGCCGCCGCACGAAAACGCTGCCGCGGAAATGCGCCTTCTCCTGCGCAAGACCGCCGCGCAACGCCGTCCGCCGCGGGAAGCATTTCTCTTGCGCCGCGCATGGCGCATGCCACTTGCGCTGGCTGCCCGGCGGACTGCTCGCCGACACTTTCCATCGCCGGTCGCCGCGCGGTTTGCGCGCTACTCGCCGACGACGCGCACTTCCGTCTCCAGACGCACGCCGGAGGCGCGCAGCACCTCACGCTGCACGTGCGCGATCAGCGCCAGCACGTCCGCCGCCGTCGCGCCGCCGGTGTTGACGATGAATCCCGCGTGGCGCGGGCTGACCTGCGCGCCGCCGATCGCCGCGCCCTTGAGACCAGCCTGCTCGATCAGCGCGCCGGCGAAGTGACCCTCGGGGCGCTTGAACACGCTGCCGGCGCTGGGGAAGTTCAGCGGCTGCTTCTCGCGCCGCCGCGCGTTGAGCTCGCGCATGCGGGCGAGGATGGCGTCCCGGTCGCCGCGCGCGAGCGCGAAGCGCGCCTCCAACACGACGCCGCCGCGCCGCAGCGGCAGCGTGGTGCGGTAGCCCATCTCCATCTCGCCGCGCGTCAGCGTGCGCACCGCGCCGTCGAGCAGCACGCGCGCGTCGAGCAGCGCGTCGGAGAGCTGACCGCCGTACGCGCCGGCGTTCATCGCGCAGCCGCCGCCGAGCGTGCCGGGAATGCCGGAGGCGAACTCCAGCCCCGTCAGCCCCGCCGCCTGCGCCGCCGCCGCCACGCGCCCCAGCGGCGCGCCCGCCTGCGCGGAGACGATTTCGCCGTCCACGCGCACCGCGCTCATGCGCTCGCCGAGCACGATCACCAGCCCGCGGATGCCGCCGTCGCGCACGATCAGGTTCGAGCCGTTGCCGATGACCATCGCCGGCACGCCCGCTTCCCGCGCCGCGTCCAGCGCCGCCAGCAGCTGCGCCTCGCTCGCGGGAAAGAACATCCAGTCCGCAGGACCGCCGACGCGAAACGTGGTGTGCGCCGCCATCGGCTCGCCGCGCAGCAGCTGCTCCGGCGCGGCGACGCGCATCAGGCGCTCGTACAGTGCAGACATGTGCCCTCGCCCTCCCGCGTCAGAAGTTGAAATAGATGAACGGATTGTAGCTGTCGACGACCAGATAGCTCAGCGCCACGACCATCAGCGCCGCCAGCGCCGTGCCTCCGGCGATGCGCAGCGCGCCTTCCGGCACGCGCACGCGCTCGCGCAGGAACTGGAACACCGGCAGTCCGCAGATCACGCCCGCGGCGAGGAACACGCCGTACTCGCGCAGGAACATGCCCGCGGTGGCGTCGTACAGCGCCGCGCCGTTGACGCCGAACATCGAGCCGTAGAACGTCCACGCCACGCCGAGGCTGTCCGCGCGGATCATCACCGTGATGGTGACCACCATGAACATGGCGTAGAACACGCCCAGCGCGCCGTGGCGCTCCATCCACTTGCCCACGCCGCTGAGGCGCTCGAACGCCTGGATGACGAAGAAGCCCACGCCCCACAGCACGTACGTCCACGCCGCGCCGTGCCACAGACCCGTCAGCGCCCAGACCATGAACATGTTAAACAGCAGCCGCCAGACCGACTTGACCCGGCTGCCGCCGAGGGGGATGTAGAGGTAATCGCGGAACCACGTGCACAGCGAGATGTGCCAGCGCCGCCAGAAGCCCGTCACCGAGCGGGAAATGAACGGATAGTTGAAGTTCTCCATGAAGTGGAAGCCGAACATCCGCCCCAGCCCGATCGCCATGTCCGAATAGCCGCCGAAATCGTAGTACACCTGCATCAGGTAGGCGCACGCCGCCAGCCACGCGCTGACCACCGACAGCTGGCTCGCCTGCAGTTCGAACGCCGTGTCCACCAGCAGCGCCATCTGGTTGGCGAGTATGGTCTTTTTGCAGAAGCCGACCATGAAGCGCTGGCAGCCGAGCACGAAGTCCGGCAGGTTCTCGCGCCGCTCGGTGATCTCGTCGGCGATCGTCTGATAGCGCACGATCGGGCCGGCGATCAGCTGCGGGAAGAAGGAGATGTACAGGCAGACGTTGATGAGGTTCTTCTGCACCTTGCCGTCGCCGCGGTAGACGTCGACGACGTAGCTCATCGCCTGAAAGGTGAAAAACGAGATGCCGATCGGCAGCGCGATCTCCGGCACCGGCAGGTCGAGCCGGAACCACGAATTGACGCTGTTGACCAGAAACATCAGGTACTTGAACACGCCCAGCATGCCCAGATTGTACACCGCCATCAGCGCCACCACGCCCTTGGCGCGGCGCCTGTTGCCGCGCTCGCGGTCGACCCACAGCCCGAACAGCCAGTTGACGAAGATCGACAGGAGCATCACCAGCACAAACTGCGGCTCGCCCCACGCATAGAACAGCAGGCTGACCAGCGTCAGAAAGACGTTGCTCGCCCGGCGGCTGCGCTTGAGCAGGTAGTATCCCGCCAGCACCGCCGGCAGGAAGTAAAACAGAAAGATCTTGCTCGAAAATACCATCGGCTCCCAAAACGCTCCTTAGCAATTCTTACGCGGACATCAGCCCGTCTATTATACCGCATTCGCCGGCGTTTGTCCAGCCGCGCCCTGTGAAAAGCGCGCGAACGCGCGGCGGCCTTGCGCCGGGCGCTTCCCGCATTCCCATGCCTGACCGCCGGGCAGAGGAAATCTCCGCCAAACGCGCCCCGCCGAGCGCGCGGCTCGGCGGGGCGTCTGAAAAGGGATTCGTCAGCAGTAGCGACCGTCGGGATTCTTCGTCAGGCTCGCGAAGCGCTCGGGGTCGATCTTGGGCTTGCGGTCGGGCGTGAGCAGGCCGTTGATTTCCTGCTGCACGTCGGTCAGCTGCGTGTAGCAGTAGCCCTGGCAGTAGGGAATCGCGCGGGCGGCGTCGGTCACGGACTGGTAGCGGGCGAAGAATTCCTCCACGTCGCGGACCTTCTCGTGATAGCCCCACGCGCCCTCTTCGCTCTCCTCGTCGAAGGCGATGCCGCCGTACTCGGTGAGGATGAACGCCTCCTTGCCGGTGATTTCCGCGCCCACGGCGCACGCCATGCGATGGTCGCAGGCGATCTTCTCCACGCGCTCGCGGGAGTCGAAGTGCTTCGCCAGCACGTCGCCCCACGCGGCGTAGTCGTGCAGGCCGAAGATGTCCGTCCGGGTGACCTCCCAGCCGTCGTTGGTGGACACCAGCCGCGTGCCGTCGAGCGCCTTGGCCTGGGCATAGAGCATGTCCCCGCACGCCTGCATGCGCTTGTCGCGATAGATGCGGTCCACGCCCCAGCTCTCGTTGAGCGGCACCCACGCGATGATGCAGGGGTGGTTGAAGTCGCGGTCGATGAAGCCGGCGAGCGTGTCGGACAGGTTCTTGACCGACTCGTTGGTGAACTCGTAGGCGCTGGGAATCTCGCCCCAGACCAGCAGGCCCAGCTTGTCCGCCCAGTAGTAATAGCGCGGATCCTCGACCTTCTGGTGCTTGCGCGCGCCGTTATAGCCGAAGCGCTTGGTCCACTCGATGTCGGCGCGGATGGCATCGTCGCTCGGCGGGGTCAGCAGGCTCTCGGGCCAGTAGCCCTGATCGAGCACCAGCCGCTGGTACAGCGGGGACTTGTTCAGCAGCACGTAGCCGTCCTTGACCTCGACGGAGCGCATGCCGAAGTAGGTGGTCACGTCGTCGCCGCCGTCGAGCTCGATGTGCACGTCGTACAGCGCGGGATCGTCCGGCGACCACTTGCGGAAGCCCTGAATGTCGCTGCCGTCGACCATGTCGATCACCACGCGCTGGGAGCGCTCGGTCAGCGCCTGCGCCTGCGCGCGGTAGACCTGGCCCTCGAAGGAGACGGTGACCTTGGCGTTCACCGGCGCCTTCGGCTTTTCGTTGAGCGTCAGCCGCAGCGTCGCCGTGCCGGCGTCGAGGTCGGGCGTGATGTGCGCGCTGAGCAGATAGGGGCTGCCCGCCGCCTCGAGGTAGACCGACTGCCAAATGCCGCTCGTCGGCGTGTACCAGCAGCCGAACCAGTGATCCTTCCAGTTCTGCTTGCCGCGCGGCTGGGTGGCGTCGTAGGGATCGCGCACGCGCACGCACAGGTCGTTTTCGCCCGCGGCGACCAGCTCGGTGACGTCGAGCGCAAACGGCGTGTAGCCGCCGGTATGCGCGCCGGCGCAGCGACCGTTGACGTAGACCTCGCAGGCATAGTCCACCGCGCCGAAGCGCAGCAGCAGCCGCTTGCCCTGCATGTTCTCCGGCACCGAGAACGCGCGGCGGTACCACATCGTCTCGTGCTTCTCCTGCACGTTGACGCCGCTCAGCTCGCACTGATAGCAAAACGGCACCACAATCCTGCCGTCGAAGTGTTTGCCGGGCGCCTGCCAGCCTTCCGCCGCGCCGGTTCCGGCATCGTCAAACGCGAACTCCCATTCGCCGTTGAGGCTCATCCAGTCCGGGCGGACAAAGTCCGGGCGCGGATGTTCGTTGCGGGGAATCGTCTGCATCTGTAACCCCTCCGATTCATTCAGAATTTCCGTCGGTTTTGCGGTCATTCGGGCGCAGCAAACGGCTTTGCCCGGGGAGGCGCGCGCCTCCCATCGTGGTTATGATAGCATCAAACGCCCAACTTGTCAAGCGCTTTCGCGCCATTCCGGCAACTGCGGAGAGCCGGCGCAGTTGCAAACAGAAATTCTGTTTGATTCCAGGTCACGCGCGCATCTGGCAGCGCATCACAATGCCCTGTTCGTAATCGCCGAAGGCGCGTCCGAACAGGTTCATGCCGCCGTATCCGCCGTCCATCTCCGCCACCGCGATGCGCAGCGACACGCATTCACGCTCGCCGAGGTGGAGGTCGTCCAGCGACGCGCGCGAAACCGGCACGCCGTCCAACTGCGCGCCGTGGGCGGTGATGCGCCACGTCACCAGGCGCCCGTACTGCGTGTTCGAGTCCGACCACCAGTCGGGATTGTTGCGCCCGCGGCGCCCGCCGAAGTCGCCCGGACAGCGCCACGTGCCGATCTCCACGCCGTTGACGCTGACGCGGATGTCGCTGGGCCAATCGTTGCGGTAGCACGGCGCCTCAGAACACGCCTCGAACGAGAATTCGAGAAACTCCAGCTCCTCCGCCGCGCCCACGGGCGGGAAGGCGTATTCGACAAAGCCGGCGCGCATCCACAAAATGCCCGCCTGAAAGCGGTCCGGATGGAAGAACGCCGCCGGCGAATCGTCCATGTTCAAGCTGCGGTCCGGCGCCGCCAATCCGCAGGTTGGGCGCACGCCGCCGGCGATGCTGTATCCGCCGACAGGCATCTCATAGACGCGCTCGCGCCCCTTTTCCGGTTCCGTGCTCGTCAGGCGGATGGCGATCGTATCCAGCCGCCGGTCGCAGATCTTCAGCTTGCCGCGCGCGCCCGGCTGTGCGTCGCAGCGGATCAGTCCGGCGCTTTCCAGCACCTGCACGTTCAGCGCCACCGTAGACGGGGCGACGTCCAGCGCCCGCGCCAGTTCGTTGACGCTCATGCCGCGGCTCTGCACCCGCTGCAGGATGCGCAGCCTCAGTTCCGTGGACAGTGCATGGGCGATCGGCTGGATCAGTTCCGGCTGGTCCAGCGTCAGCTCGAGGCGCTTGCTGGCAAAATTGAGCAAAAACAGCATCCTCATTCCCCTTTCCAACGCAAAAACCTCCCCTGCGCTTGCAGGGGAGATTTCCGTTTTCAGCGATCAGCCAAGGATCTTGGTGACGACGCCGGAACCGACCGTGCGGCCGCCCTCGCGGATAGCGAAGCGCAGGCCCTCTTCGCACGCGATCGGCGTGATCAGCGTGATCTCCATGTCGATGTTGTCGCCCGGCATGACCATCTCAACGCCGTCCGGCAGCTTGATGTTTCCCG
>CALVPU010000199.1 GCA_944353735.1 uncultured Eubacteriales bacterium
GAGGGCGGCAGCGGCGCGCCGGCGCGGCTCTGCGCCGGGCTGCTGCAGGCTGTCGCGAGTGAGCTCTCCGGCGCGGCGTTTGAGCAGCCCGACACGGTGCGCACGGCGCTGCTCGACGCGACGTCGCTGGAGCGCGATGCCGTTCGCCTCGCCACCGCGCAGACGCCTGCCGACTGCACCGTCGCCGAGCTGTTTCACGCCGACCACATGCCCACGGAATTCTCCACGGAATGGAACGCTCCGCAGCCGGTCGACGATCTGGCGCTGATCTCCGGTCCCGGCGAGACGCCGGTACTCTCGTTCACCGCACGCGATGCAAACGCCGAGTACCTGCTCCTGCGCACAGTCGACGGACACACCGAAACCATCGCCGTGCTGACCGGCTCGCCCGGCGAGGCAATCCGCTTTGCGGACGAATCCCACGACCCGCGCCGCCGCGCGCGCTATTCCGTCCTGCCGCGGCACGCGGCGCTCTACGCGCGCGGCACGCTGCTCACGGGCAACGAAAGCGCCGCCGTGGAATATTCCCCCGGCGGCGCGCTGGACTGGCTGTTCGGCTCCGGCGCGGCAAGCGCCACACCGGAGCCCGCGGAAATTGAGGTCAACGAAGTTCAGTCGATGTTCGGCTGACCAGCGGGCAGCAGCTCCCCGGCATCGCCCGACGGCAGCGATTCGGTCGTCTCGAAGGCGATCTCGCCGTCGCGCGCGGTGGCGAGGACGTGGTCGCCGAGATGGACGCGGCCCATCAGGATCTCTTCGCTCAGCGCATCCTCGATCATGCGCTGGATCGCGCGGCGCAGCGGACGCGCGCCGTACTGCAGGTCGGTGCCTTCGCGACTGATGAGCTTCATGGCGCTGTCGTCGACCGTCAGCTCGATGCCGCGCTCGGCAAGCCGCGCGCACACCTGATCCGTCAGCAGGCGGGCGATGCGGTCGATCTCATCCTCAGTCAGCGCATGGAAGACGATGATCTCGTCCACGCGGTTGAGGAACTCCGGGCGGAAGATCTGCTTAACTTCGCCCATGATGTTCTCCTTCATGTTCTGATAGGACTTCTCCTCGCTGTCGCCGCCGCCGAAGCCCAGCGTGCGCTGCTTGCGAATGGTGTGCGCGCCGGCGTTGCTGGTCATGACGATGACGGTGTTCTTGAAGTCCACCACGCGGCCCTGACCGTCGGTCAGCCTGCCGTCCTCGAGGATCTGCAGCAACACGTTGAACACGTCGGGATGCGCCTTTTCAACCTCGTCGAACAGCAGCACCGAATACGGCTTGCGGCGCACGCGCTCGGTCAGCTGACCGCCTTCGTCGTGCCCGACGTAGCCCGGCGGCGAACCGATCATGCGCGACACGGAGTGCTTCTCCATGTATTCGGACATGTCGACGCGGATGAGGCTGTCGTCGTCGCCGAACAGCGCCTCGCCCAGCGCCTTGCACAATTCGGTCTTGCCGACGCCGGTCGGTCCCAGGAAGATAAACGAGCCGATCGGGCGGTTGGGGTCCTTGAGCCCCGCGCGGGCGCGGCGGACGGCGCGGGCGACCGCCTTCACCGCCTCGTCCTGACCGATAACGCGCTTGTGCAGCACTTCTTCCAGATGGATCAGCCGCTGCGCCTCGCCCTCCGTCATGCGGGCGACGGGGATGCCGGTCCACATGGAGACGATCGTGGCAACTTCTTCCTCGCCGACGGTCTCGCGATGGCTGTTGACCTGCTCCTCCCACTCGCGTCGGCAGGCGTCCATCTCGCTCTGCAGCTGCTTCTTGCGGTCGCGCAGGTTGGCGGCGAGCTCGAAGTCCTCGTGGTCGACGGCCTCCTGCGTCTCCTTGCTCAGCGCCTCGAGGCGCTGGCACTGGTCCTTCATGTCCGGCGGCGCAGTGAACGCCTTGATGCGCACGCGCGCCGCAGCCTCGTCGATCAGGTCGATGGCCTTGTCCGGCAGAAAGCGGTCGGGCAGATAGCGCGCCGAAAGGTTGACGGCGGCGCGAATGGCTTCGTCGGTAATCGTCACGCGGTGATGCGCCTCATAGCGGTCGCGCAGGCCCATGAGGATGGCGACGGACTCGTCCTTCGACGGCCCGCCGACCTTCACCGGCTGGAAGCGGCGCTCCAGCGCGGCATCCTTCTCGATGTGCTTGCGGTACTCGCTGAGCGTGGTCGCGCCAATGCACTGTAGCTCGCCGCGCGCCAGCATCGGCTTTAAGATGTTGGCGGCGTCCAGCGCACCCTCCGACGCGCCTGCGCCGCAGATGGTGTGCAGCTCGTCGATGAACAGTATGATGTTGCCCGCCTTCTTGATCTCCGCCATGGCGTTCTTCAGCCGCTCCTCGAATTCGCCGCGATACTTGGCGCCCGCCAGCATGCTGGCGAGATCGAGCGCCACCACGCGGCGCCCGCGCAGCAGTTCCGGCGTGTTGCCCGCCACGATCAGCTGCGCCAGTCCCTCGACGATCGACGACTTGCCGACGCCCGGCTCGCCGATCAGTACGGGATTGTTCTTGCGGCGGCGCGAGAGGATCTGAATGATCCGCTCGATCTCCGGACCGCGACCGATCACCGGATCCAGCTCGCCGTCGCGCGCCGCGCGGGTCAGGTCGCGGGAATACTGGTCGATGATCGGCGTCTGCGGCGCGTCCACCTCATGCGCGGCGGGATCGTCGCTGCCAGAGAGGATGCGGAGCAAGTCCTCACGTGCCCGCGACAGGTCGACGCCCATCTTGATCAGCACGTGGGCGGCGACGCCCTCGCGCTCACGCATCAGCGCCAGCAGGATGTGCTCGGTGCTGACGTAATTCTGGTTCAGCTCGCGCGCTTCGCGCACGCTCTGCTCCAAAACCTTCTTGGTGCGCGGCGTGTAGACCATCTGACGGCCTTCGATTTTTTCCTCGCCGCGTCCGAGAATTTGAATGACCTCGGCGCGCACGGCGTCCAGCTCGATGCCCTTGAGCACCATAGCCGCCGCGCCGGGTTCGGTCAAGACGCCCAGCAGCAGGTGCTCCGTGCCCACATAGGACCGACCGAGCTTGGCCGCCTCAACCTGAGCGGCGCGCAGCGCGCGCTGCCCACGATCGGTGAATTGCGCAAAATATGCCATAGGATTCCTCCATAGATTTCGATAGATTCTACTTGGACACGAGCCTCGTCAGCTCTTCGCGCAGGATCTTCGCGCGCAGGATCTCCGCCTCGCGGTCGCTGATGAGCTTGCCCGCCTTCACGCCCAGCGAGCCCGGCTGGACGTCCATCATCAGCACGTCCAGCGCCGGCAGCGGCGCGTGCAGGTAACCCATGCTCGCCGCGTAGCGGATATCCGAATAGCGGCGCATGAATTCCTTCGTCGACATCAGACGCGCGTACATCAGTTCGCCCCACGAGCGCATCAGTGCATCCTGTAGCTGCATCATGTCGCGCTTTTCGGCGGCCTCGCGCATGGCGCGCTCGTGACCGACGATCTGCTGCGTCGCCGCGGTCAGCGAGCGGACAACGTCCTCCTCGCTGCGCCCCAGCGTCGCCTGATTGGAAATCTGATACAGGTGCCCGCGCGCGGTGGTGCCTTCGCCATAGAGCCCGCGGATGGTCAGCCCCAGCTTCGCCACCGCCTGCATCACTGCGCCCATCTGACCGCCGCCGGACAGAGCCGGCAGATGCAGCACCACCGAACAGCGCATGCCGGTGCCCGTGTTCGCGGGGCACGCCGTCAAAAAGCCCAGCTGGCTGTCGAAGGCGAACGGGACCTTCTCGCCCACCGATTCGTCCAATCCCAGCGCCAGCTCCGCCGCGCGCTCGAGCTGAAGTCCCGGCAGCAGCCCCTGAAAGCGGACGTGGTCTTCCTCGTTGAGCATCACCGTCGCGGTGCCGTCGGCGGAGACCATCGCCGCCGAGCGGTCCGCGTACTTGAGCAGGTCGTAGCTGATCAGGTGATGCTCCACTAGGCGGGAACGCGCGTCCTGTTCCAGCTCACCTATGCGCAAGAGCGAAAACGACTGACCGCCGGAGCCGCGAAACACCGCGTCCGACGTGCGCGCGACGACCTCCTCGGCGTACTCGCGCGTCAGCTTGGGCGAAAACGGCAGGTCGTCATAGTTGCGCGAAAGGCGCACGCGGCTGGAGATGACGACGTCCTGTTCGGGCGCCTGCAGGTACTCAACCATCGACCTCGCCCCCCTTCCCGTCCTCGGAAACGATCCGCCGCGGCGGCTCGACCTTGATGTCAGACGGCTTCTCCTGTTCGGCGAGCTGGGCGTTCAGCGCGCGAATGGCGTCGCGCAGCTTCGCCGCCTGCTCGTATTCCTCCATCTCGATCGCCCGCTTCAGCCGCTGCTTGAGCCGGTCGATGTTCATGCGGATCGAGACGCCGCTGCGCACGCCGCCGGGAATGCGTCCGGCGTGCTGGGTATTGCCATGGATGCGCTGCAAGAGCGCGTCCAGCGGCTGGCGGAAGGTCTTGTAGCAGTTGGCGCAGCCGAGCATGCCGCACTTCTGGAACTCCGCGTACGTCATGCCGCACTGCTCGCACTGCAGCTCTCCGGGCGTGTCGTCCGCTTCCGCGCGCTCGCGCCCGCCCTCAAGAATGCTGTTGAGGATGCCTGCCAGATTGGAAAAGTCGATTCCCGGCAGCTGTTTTTGATATTTCGCCATGCACACCGGGCAGAGATTGCGCTCCGTGCGCACGTCGTTGGTGATCGTCATCAGATGAAATTTTGCGGGCCGGATGCCGCACTCCTCGCACATCATTTGCGATTCCCTCCCTCGATATTTCGGAAGACCTGCATCAGCATATTCCGCAGCACCGCCGCGCGAAGCACGTTCTTGGCATTGATCGGCAGCGCCAGCGCGTTGCGCGCCGTGCCCGCGCGCATCAGCGCCGCCTCGTTGCGCGTCACGAGATGCAGATCCGTCAGATGGGCGATGATGGCGTTCGCCGTCTCCTCGTCGACGGAATTGCCCACCCGATCGAGCAGCGACTCCAGCAGATTGTCCTCGTCCTGCGCCTGAATGCGCACGATGCGCACGTATCCGCCGCCGCCGCGCCGCGATTCGATGATGTATCCGTGGTCCACCGAAAACCGCGTCGCCAACACGTAGTTGATCTGGGACGGCGCGCAACCGAAATGCTGCGCCAGTTCGTTTCGCCTCAGCTCGATGTGCGTATCGTCGCACATCAGATCCTTGATAAAGTGTTCTATGTTATCGCTGAGCTGCGCCATGATCTCGCCTCCAGTTTGACCATCTTTGACTTTATTATAGCGCACCTCGACGCTGAATGCAAGCGGAAAATTCTGCTTTCTGCAAGTTTATTTCCAATTATTTCCAAATTTTTCCAAAAAACGCCATGCGATCGCCGCCGCAAGCTCCGCCGCGCGCGGCGCAAAACTGCCAAACTCCTCGCCGTGGGCGCCGTCGGTGGCGTCGGAAACGGCGCGGACGATGCCGCACGGCACGCGGTGCACATAGCAGACCTGCGCAATGGCGGCGCTCTCCTGATCGCAGGTCAGCGCGCCGAACCTCTCGGCAATGGCGCGTTTTTCCGCCGCTGCGGTGAGAAAGCGGTCGCCCGTCGCCGCGCGCCCCGGCAGCGCGCGAATGCCGCATGCTGCCGCCGCGTCCAGCAGCCCGGCGGCAACGCCGGCGTCGCACGGCAGAGACACGCGCTCGATCGTCGAAATCATGCCCGGCGGATCGCCAAGCGCCGTGGTATCCACATCGTACTGCACGCAGTCGCGCGCGATCAGCGCGTCGAGCAGTCCGAGCGCGCCCGTCAGGCTGCCGCCGACGCCCGTGTGCAACACCAGCGCCGGCGCGCAGCGCTCGATCAGCGCCTGCGCCGCCATGGCGGCGTTGACCTTGCCGACGCCGCACTGCATCGCAACCACCGGCACGCCGAACGCCGTTCCGCAATGGAACGCGAACGGACCCAAGTCCTCACAGCGCACATCCTGCATGCGCTGCAGATAGGGTGCGACCTCCATCGGCATTGCGCCGACCAGAGCGACCGGTCCGCAAACCCGTCCCATCGCTCACACCTCCTCCAGCAACGCTGCCGCCTGCGCCGAAATGCCGCGCTCTTCGCCCTCGAAACCCAATCGCTCGGTGGTCGTCGCCTTGACGTTGACGGCGTCCGTGCACAGCGCTGCGGCGAGGTTTTCGCGCATGCGCGGTATGTAGCCTGCCAGCTTCGGACGCTGCGCGACGATGGTCACGTCGGCATTGACGACGCGAAACCCCTTCCCGCGCACAAGGCGCATCACCTCGGCGAGCAATTTCATGGAGGAAATGCCCGCATAGGCGGGATCGCTGTCCGGGAAATGCCGACCGATGTCGCCCTCGCCCAACGCGCCGAGCAGCGCGTCCATCAACGCATGCACCGCGACGTCGGCGTCCGAATGCCCGTCCAGCCCTTTTTCGTGCGGCACATCCACGCCGCAGAGCACCAGACGGCGTCCCTCGCACAAGCGATGGACGTCGTACCCCGAGCCGACGCGCATCGCGCGGTGCCGCAGCCCATCAAAATCCGCTTTCGTGGTCAATTTCCGATTCACCTCCGCGCCCGGCGCCGTGACCAGGCGCACCGAGCCATACATGCGCTCGAACAGCGCCGCGTCATCCGTTGCATCCCAGTTTTCCGCCTCGGCGCGCGCATGCGCCGCCAGCAGCCGCGCGCAATCGAACGCCTGCGGCGTCTGCACCGCCCGCAGCGCCGCGCGGTCGAGCGTCTCCACTGCGCCGTCGGGCCGCACGCGCTTGATCGTATCCGTCACCGGCGTACAGATCACGCCGCTGCCGTATGCGCGCGCCGAATCGAGCGTCGCCTGTACGACTTCCGGCGACACGAACGGTCGCGCGGCATCGTGCACTGCGACGATTCCGACGCCCGCCGGCAGCGCACGCAACCCGTTGTACACCGATCTGCGCCGGCAGTCGCCGCCGAACACGACGCGCCGCACCAGCGGATTTTCACCTTCCCGCGCGACCAGCGCGTGGTACTCCGCCGCGTCCGCCTCGGCGATCACCACGACCAGCCCGTCAAACGCCGCCGCGCCCGCCAACGCGTCGAGGCAGCGCGACAACACAGACCTGCCGTCAACGGGAAAGAATACCTTGTTTCGCCCCAATCCCGCGCGCTCGCCCCTGCCGGCGGCGACGACGATTCCCCAGGCGCTCATGACAGCGCGCGGTACATGTCCGCCGCGTCCTGCTTCGCCGCGTGCTCGGCGATGGACAGGATCTCATACTCGCTGTACTTCTCGCCAAAGCGGATGCCGAGCACATCGCCGACGCGCACGTCCGTGCCAGGCTTGGCTTCCTTGCCGTTGACGGTCACATGTCCGGTGGAACAGGCATCGTTGGCGACGCTGCGCCGCTTGATGATGCGCGATATTTTCAGAAATTTATCCAGCCGGATCGCCGTCGGCGCAACGCGTTCCACCGGCTTGCGCGCTTCAATGACCTTTCTGCTCATGGAAAAAACGCCTCCTATGTATAAAAAAACGTTCCCTTACGCGGGCACAACTGCCCTTTTCAGAAACAAACAGGGCAGCCTCCGGAGAAGCAGCCCTGTTCTGGATCGACGCTCAGAATTCGTCCTTCAAGCCCTTGCCCGCCTTAAAGGTCGGGAGCTTCTTAGCGGGGATCTCGATGGTCTCCCCGGTGGACGGCTTGCGCCCCACGCGCGCGGCGCGCTCCTTGACTTCAAACGTGCCAAAGCCCGTCATCTGAACCTTGTCGCCTTCCTTCAGGGCTTCGAGGACGGTCTCCGTAAAGGCGTTCAGCGCGGCCTCGGCCTGCTTCTTGGTGAGCTCGGACTTTTCTGCCATCCGGGCGATCAGCGTCGTCTTGTTCATGGTATTCAACACCTCCAAATTATGCGCAATGCGCAACGCCGCAATGACAGCGGTACACACTCCATAGAGATAATACGCCCTTCGAGCGCCGGATTCCTGCCGGTTATGCGCTCAGTCCGACAATTTTACCGAATTCCAATATTTCTCCCGCAAATCCGCCGGAAGATCCTGCCAGTCCGCGCCCATCTGCGCCTCGACGGCGGCGAAGCGTTCAATCATGCGGTCCGTCGCCGCCGTCAGCGCCGCCTCCGGCTCCACGCCCGCCGCCCGCGCCAGCGCCGCCGCCGCGAGCAGCGCGTCGCCCACAGTCTCTGTGCCGCCATCCGCCGCGCGCGTTGCCGCGCGTGCCAGCGACGCCGCCGCTTCCGCAACGCTCTCGCGGCGCTGGCACGCTTCATCCAGCCGCTTGAGCACCTTTCCGGCGCGCATCGCCGACGGCAGAGCGCGCGCAACGCCGCGCATGGACTCCGTCACCGTCCGCTGACCGCGCTCCGCCATCTTGTTGCGCGCCCACAGATCCGACACCGCATCGGCGTCCTCCGCGCGGTCGCCGCCAAAGACGTGCGAGTGGCGGCGAATCATCTTCTCCGCAATGGCGGTGGTGACGTCGCCGATGGCAAATTCGCCATGCTGGCGCGCGATTTCGGCATGCAGCACCACCTGCAGCAGCATATCGCCCAGTTCGTCGCACAGATGACCCGCGTCGCCCTCGTCGATGGCGCCGGCAACCTCATACGCCTCCTCGATGACGTAGGGGCGCAGCGAGGCGTGCGTCTGCGCGCGGTCCCACGGGCAGCCGTCCGGTCCGCAGAGCACGGCGATGACCTCGCACAGCCGGTCGAAGCCATACCGTTCCAGCGCGGTCAGCGATTTCTCCGCCGGCACAAATGCGCACGTGCGGTGGTCATAGCCGCGCAGGCGGTCGAGGTTATACAGCTTTGTGCGCGCAATGCTCCCGTCGCCGAAGCGCACGGCGATCTCGGCCTCTTCCGGATAGACCTCCATCAATTTGAGCTTGACCTCGGACGCCAGTTCGCGGCTGTCCAGCTCGCGCACCAGCGCGCACTTCGCCGACGTCAGGCAAAAGTTTTCCCAGTCCGACGCCGCCAGCAGCTGCGCTCCATCCTGTGCGCGCGCAAAGAGCGCGCCTTCCGCCGGAACGCCGGCGACGACGCGCACATCCTTTTCCCCGCCATCGAGCAGCGCGCCAACGCTGGCGTCGCGCACGTCGAACACGGCGTAGACGACGTCGCCCGACTGCGCCGCCTTGCGAACGGCGTCCGCCGCGGCGCGGGCATGTTCGTCAAAATCCTCGCAGGCATCGTACAGCGCGTCGAGCGATGCAAAGGCGATGCCCTCGCCGCGCAGCCATTCGGCACAGCCGCAGCGCTGCGTGTGCAGGATCACCTGTGCACCGCTCCTGAACAGCGACACGGCCTCGAGCGTCAGCTGCTGCGGTTCATAGCCGACGCCGACGACGGCAATTTTTCCCATGGTCATCGCTCCCCATTTCCTTTGTATACCGACATTATAGCACGGCTGCCGCCGCGTGGCAATGGCTATTGCTCCATCTGCCTGCCGACGATGCTCGCCGTGGTCTCGGCGACCTTGCGGTCGACGTCGCACATCTTCGCGCCCGCCTCGCGGCTGAGCAGAATCAGCCCGCCGATGATCTCGCCGTCGGCAATGATCGGCATGACGATCTGTGCCGTGTACGTTTCGGGATGGTCCTCGGCGACCAGCGGGATCATGCGCGCGCCGTCAGAAAGGTTCATCACCGCGATCTGGCGCCCCTGAATGATCTGTTCGACCTCGGGACTGAGCGCCTTTTCCGCGTACTCGCGCTTCGCCGCGCCGGACGAAGAGACGATGCAGTCGCGGTCGCAGATCAGCGCGACGTGTCCCAGCGTGCGGTAGAGCGAATCGGTATAGTCCTTGGCGATGGCGGAGATCTCGCCAATCGGGGAATACTTCTTCAAGACGACCTCGCCGTCGTGATCGGTAAAGATTTCCAGGGGGTCCCCTTCGCGAATGCGCAGTGTCCGGCGGATCTCCTTGGGAATGACCACGCGCCCGAGCTCGTCGATCCTGCGCACGATGCCTGTTGCTCGCATATCCAAAACTCCTTTTTCGCATCAATGCCGGGAAACGCGCCGGATTCTGTCGCGGCGCGGCTTCCGGATTTCGCGGTTATTGTTCGTCTCCCACGCCGCGATTATGCGTCGCGGGCAAAAAAACGCGCCTTTTCCAGCGAGTTCACAGAAAATTGTCCACGGGTGATTTACATGGATTCGCTTTGTGGGTATAATGGAAACAAATGACGTTGAGGGGCGAGTGCATGGAATTCTATCGCGAAGTCGAGCGCGCGCTGACAAAGGACTACCGCAAGCGCATCTGGCGGCCGTTTCTATCCGCGCTGAAGGATTACCGGCTCGTCAACGACGGCGACCGCATCGCCGTGTGCATTTCCGGCGGCAAGGATTCCATGCTGCTCGCCAAGTGCATGCAGGAGCTCAAACGCCACAGCCCGACCGACTTTTCGCTGACCTTTCTGGTGATGGACCCCGGCTACGCTCCCGCCAACCGTCAGCGGATCATCGAAAACGCCGCGCGGCTGAACGTGCCGATCGAGATCTTTGCCACGGATATCTTCGACGCGGTGGCGGCGATGGGCGGTTCGCCCTGCTACATGTGCGCCAAGATGCGCCGCGGTTACCTCTATCGTGAAGCGCAGCGCCGCGGCTGCAACAAGATCGCCCTGGGGCATCACTTCGACGACGTGATCGAAACGGTGCTGATGAGCATGTTCTACGGCGCGCAGATCCAAAGCATGATGCCCAAGCTGCACAGCGACAACGTTCCCGGCATGCAGCTGATTCGACCATTGTACAAGGTGCATGAGGAGGAGATCATTCGCTGGCGCGACGCCTACGGACTGTCCTTCCTGCGCTGCGCCTGCCGCCTGACGGAGGGGCGCAGCGTCGGCGACGACGAGGGCGATTCCAAGCGCCAGGAGATGAAGCGCCTCATCCGCCAGCTCAAACGAGTTTACCCGACCGTCGACCGCAACATCTTTCACAGCGTGCACAATGTCAGCCTCGACACGATGGTGCGCTGGAAGTACGGCGGGCGCGAGTTTCACTTTTTAGACGACTACGAGGATTGAAATGGAGGAGTTCTATGAAAATCATGCTCATCAACGGGCCCAGCGTCAACATGACCGGCGCCAAGGAGATCGACGCCTACGGCAAGACCGCTTTCGACGCCATGATCGAGAACCTCGAAAAGGTTGCCGCGCGCAAGGGACACATGCTCACCTGCCTGCAGTCCAACGCCGAGGGGCAGCTCATCGACTGGCTGCAGCAGGCGCACTTCGAGCGCTATGACGGCGTGATCCTCAATCCCGGCGCGCTGTCGCACTACAGCATCGCCCTGCGGGACGCGATCGGCAGCTGCGGGCTCCCCTGCATCGAGGTGCACATGGGCAACGTGTTCCGCCGCGAGGCGATGTATCGCGATTCTGTCACGATGGGCGCCTGCGCCGGACACATCGGCGGCTTCGGCGCCATGGGCTATGTGCTGGCGATGGACGCGCTTGCCGCCATCAAGAGCGCCAAGTCCCAAGCCAAGGCGTGAGGTGAGTCGATGCACGACGTTCGCGAAAAACTGAAAAATGAGCGCGCGCACCTGCATGAAAAGGGCAAGCGCGGCTTCTTTCACTTCCTGTTTGGTCGCAGCACGCTGATCATCCTGCTTCTGGTGGCACAGGTTTTGCTGCTGTTCGGACTCTTCGCCCGCTGGCAGTTCTCCGCCTATGCCTACGGATTGAGCTACGCGCTGTCGGCGTTCATGGCGTTTTACCTGCTCAACCGCCCGATGAACGCCACCTCCCGCCAGACGTGGCTGATCCTGATCCTGCTCATGCCGGTCGTGGGCACGATGCTGTACATCTTCGTGGACTTGGACATCGGTCACCGCCTCGTGCGCGGGCGGCTGGAGCAGATCGGGCGGGAAACCGCCGGCGCGCTGCCTCCTTCAGACGCGCTGATGGAAAAGCTGTGCGTCGAGGAGCCGGAATTGTACGGGTTGGCGCGCTACACGCAGCGCTTCGGCGGCTTCCCGATCTACGCCAACACCCGCGTGGACTACTTCCCGCAAGGCGAGGACAAGTTCGCCGCGCTGCTCGAGGCGCTGGAGCGCGCCGAGAAGTTCATCTTCATGGAGTACTTCATCATCGACGAGGGCTACATGTGGGGCAGCGTGCTGGAAATCCTCGCGCGCAAGGCGCGGCAGGGCGTGGACGTGCGCGTGCTGTACGACGGCACCTGCGCGATCTTCCGCCTGCCGTACCACTATCCGGAAAAGCTCCGCGCGATGGGCATTCCGTGCAAGATGTTCTCGCCGCTGCGCCCCTTCGTTTCCACCTATTACAACAACCGCGACCACCGCAAGATCGTCGTCATCGACGGTCACACGGCGTTCACCGGCGGCGTCAACCTCGCGGACGAGTACATCAATCGCAAGACCGTCCACGGTCACTGGAAGGACACGGCGATCATGCTTCAGGGACCGGCGGTGCGCAGCTTCACGCTGATGTTTCTGCAGATGTGGAACGTCACCGAGCGCGAGGTCGATTACGCTCCGTACCTGAACGCGCCGAATCCGCCGCTCGCGGACTGTCCCGGCTATGTGCTCCCTTACGGCGACAATCCCTTCGACGGCGAGCGCGTCGGCGAGGCGGTCTATCTGGACATCATCGACCGCGCCGAGCGCTACGTGCACATCATGACGCCGTACCTCATCATCAACGACGAGATGATCACGGCGCTGACGCTCGCCGCCAAGCGCGGCGTGGACGTGAAGATCATGCTGCCGCACATCCCGGACAAGAAATCGGCGTTCGCGCTGGCGTACACCCACTACCGCGAGCTGATCGGCGCCGGCGTGCACATCTACGAGTACACGCCCGGCTTCGTCCACGCCAAGGTGTTCGTCAGCGACGACGAGAAGGCGGTCGTGGGCACGATCAACCTCGACTACCGCAGCCTGTGCCTGCACTTCGAGTGCGCCGCCTACCTCTATCAGGTGCCGGCGATCGCCGCCATCGAGGCAGATTTCCGCCGCACCCTCAAGCGTTGCCAGCAGGTGACGCCCGAGTCGATGAAGGGCGACCGCTTTTACCGCAAGGCGCTGGGCGCGCTGCTGAAGCTCTTCGCCCCGCTGATGTAAACCCGCTCGCCTCGCGCGCGACGTCCGCCGCGCGGCAGGGCAACCGAAAGGACCGCTCCTGCGCCCCGTCGGCGCAAAAGCGGTCCCCTTTGTCTGCATGTGCCGGAACGGAAACGTCCGCAGACGAGCTCAGGCACGGCGCGCTTGGCGGCGCGTTCGCGGCAGCAGCGCCGGAGCAAAGTCGCCTGCGGGCGATTCCGCGGACGACGGACTGGATGCCCTTCGCCCGCACGCACCATGGTGAAAGCGCCGTCAGCGAACGATCTCGACCTCGACGCCGTCCATGCCGTGCAGTTCCACCTGCCAGGCGCAAGGCGTGTCGGCGCGGATCTCGACGCGGTTGCCGGCGCGGGAAATGGCAAACGCCGCCGCAGTGCGCCCCTTGAGGTCGGGCACGCGCACCTCGACCGACTGCCCGTCGGCGAGCGCGTAGACGTGCAGCGCAACGCCGTCGGCAAAATCGTAGTCCGTGCGGCGGTCGACTGCGCCCATCGGGATGACGCTGCCCGGGCGCACCATCAGCGGCAGCGACAGAAAGCCGTGGCGTTCGCGCACCCAGCGACCGCCGCGGACGCTGCGCCCGTCGATCAGGCTGATCCATTCGCCCTCGGGCAGATAGTAGTCGACGTCGCCCTGCTCGCTGAACACCGGCGCCACGAGCAGGCTGCCGCCGAGCATGTACTGGCGGTCACACATCTGCGCCGTGAGGTCGTCCGGAAATTCGAGCATCATCGGGCGCAGCAGCGGCGTGCCGTGCTCGTGCGCTTCGACCGCCGCAGCGTAGAGATAGGGCATCAGGCGGCATTTGAGCCTGACAAAGCGCCGCGCGACGTCGCACGCCTCCTCATCGAACAGCCATGGCACGCGATAGCTGGAACTGCCGTGCAGGCGGCTGTGGCTGGACAGCAGGCCAAACGCCAGCCAGCGCTTGTAGACGTGCGCCGGCGCGGTCTGCTCGAAGCCGGAGATGTCGTGGCTCCAGAAGCCAAAGCCGGAGTGCGCCATCGACAGGCCGGCGCGCAGCGTCTCCGCCATGGAAGGGTAACTGGCGCTGTTGTCTCCGCCCCAGTGCACTGGAAAGCGCTGCGAGCCCGCCGTGCCGCTGCGCGCAAACAGCACCGCTTCGCCCTCGCCGCGACGCCGCCTAAGCAGGTCGAACACCATCTGGTTGTACAAAAGCGCGTAGTAGTTGTGCATTCGCATCGGATCGCTGCCGTCGTGATAGACGATGCCGCGAACCGGAATGCGCTCGCCGAAATCGGTCTTGAAGCAGTCGACGCCCATGTCCAGCAGCCGCTCGAGCTTGCCCGTATACCAGCGCACCGCCGCGGGATTCGTCACGTCGAGCACCGCCATGCCCGCCTGCCACAGGTCGGTCTGCCACACGTCGCCGTTTTCCTTTTTCAAAAAGTAGCCGCCACGCGCGCCTTCCTCGAACATGGCGCTCTCCTGAGCGACGTAGGGATTGATCCACACGCAGATGCGCAGGCCCTTCTCGTGGCAGCGCGCGATCATGCCTTCGGGGTCGGGGAACGTGTCCGGATCCCACTCAAAGTCGCACCAGTTCAGCCCGCGCATCCAGTAGCAGTCAAAGTGGAACACGCTCAGCGGAATGTCGCGCTGCGCCATGCCGTCGATGAAAGACGTCACCGTCGCCTCGTCGTAGTTCGTGGTAAAGCTCGTGGTCAGCCACAGCCCGAACGACCACGCCGGCGGCAGCGCGGGCATGCCCGTCAGCCGGCAGTACTTTTCCAGCACTGCCTTCGGTTCGGGACCGTAGATGACATAGTAGACCAGCCGTTCGCCTTCGGTGGAGAACTGCACGCGCTCGACCTTCTCGCTGGCGACCTCGAAGGAGACGTCCCCGCTGTCGTCGACGAACACGCCGTAGCCGCGATTGGTCATGTAAAACGGCACGTTCTTGTACGCCTGCTCGCTGGCGGTGCCGCCGTCGGCGTTCCACATGTCGATCGACTGACCGTTGCGCAGGTACGGCGTGAAGCGCTCGCCGAGCCCGTAGACCCACTCGCCCACGTCCAGCAGCAGCGAATCGGACATGTAGGTCCTGCCGCTGGCGCGGTCGCGCGCGTGCGCCATCGCCCGATCGCTGCTGGCAGTCAGAAAGCGTCCGCCGCCGTAAAAGGCGAGCTTCCATTCGCCGCGCGAGACGCGCGCGGTCAGCGCGCCGCTGGAAAAGCCGCAGCCCTCGGCATCCTCCTCGAACGCCGGCGCGGCGAACTGCGTGTGGATCGGGAACCTCGGCGCGCGCTCCGCCGTCCCCGCGTGGTGCAGCAGCTCGACGCGGATCACGTCCGGCATCGGCGCGGAGAGGTTGACCGTCAACGTCGGCACGTTGATCAGCGCGCCGCGATCCCCGCCGGTGCGCTGCGTCGTGGCGACGACGTGCAGGCCATTGCCGCGGCGCTCGGCGCGATAGAGCTCGCGTGCGTAGAGCATGTCGTATTCGGGCCGGGTCAGCCAGTAGCCATTGGTAAATTTCATCCGCTTTCCCTCCATTCGCTTCGGACAGGGCCGGCGTACCGTCCGGAGAACGTTTCCCGCCGCCGCATCCATTATAGCATCCATGCGCATCCCTTGACAATGCGCGCCGCGCACAAACATCACCGCGAGTTAACAGCATGCCGGTGGCATCGCGCCGTGCGCCGCGCTAAAATGGATCGAATCAATGCAAATCGACAGAAAGGGCCGCGCCGCGCGGCAAATCATTCATGGAAAAGATCAAGTTTACGGAATTGGAGCTCCTTCCCGAAATGCAGCGCGCCATCGACGAACTGGGTTTTGAGGAGGCGACCGACATTCAGGCGGAAGCGATCCCGCTGCTGCGCACCGGCGCGGACGTGATCGGTCGCTCGCAGACCGGCACGGGCAAGACGCTGGCGTTCGCCATTCCCGCCATCGAACGCATCGACCGCGAACAGGCGCAGCCGACGCCGCAGGTGCTGATCCTCTGTCCGACGCGCGAGCTCGCCCAGCAGGGCTGCGAGGAGATCCGGAAGCTGACGCGCTTCATGCGCAACATCTGGCCGGCGGACGTCTACGGCGGCGCGTCGATGGAGCGGCAGATCGCGCTTCTGCGCCGC
>CALVPU010000200.1 GCA_944353735.1 uncultured Eubacteriales bacterium
CTCTGCAGATCTTCTGTGGACTCCATCGTCCAGGCCGAGGCCGCGTGGAGGATGGAGCGCAGCGCCTCGCGGCTGTCGTCGATCTTCAATTTCACCATCATCGCCACGGCCACGGTGGCCATCACCATGGTGATGACGATGCCCGTCCAGTAGAGGTGGCGCAGACGGCGCTTCATGCCTCTTCCCCCGCGATGAGGCGGTAGCCCGCGCCGCGCACCGTGCGGATGAGGCGTGGCTCGGCGGCGGTATCGCCCAGTTTCAGGCGCAGCGTTTTCACATGCGCGTCCACGGTGCGCGAGGGGTCTTCCTCCGTAGCGTAGCCCCACACCTCGCGCAAAAGCTCGCCGCGCGTCACGGTGGAACCGGCGCGCCGCGCCAGATAGAGCAGCAATTCATATTCGCGCGCCGTCAGTTCCACGCGCCGGCCGTCCAGAAACGTCTCCCGGCTCTTGGGAAGGATGGACAGCGGCCCCGACTCCAGCCGCTCGCCCTCCGTGGGCAGGCGGCGCAGCGCCGTCTGGATGCGCGCCTGCAGTTCGCGCACGCCAAAGGGCTTGGTCACGTAGTCCTCCGCGCCCAGTTCCAGCCCGCGCACCTTGTCGCGCTCCGCGCCGCGCGCCGAGATGATGATGACGGGCACGTCCTTGGTGCGCTGCCGCTGTTTCCACTCGCGCAGGAGGGTGAAACCGTCCTTTTCGCGCAGCATCAAATCGAGCAGAAGAAGCTCCGGCGCGTCCTTTTGCAGGGCGCGCTCGAGCTCCACGCCGTCCACCAGCCGCCGCGCCTCGTGGCCGGCCTTTTTCACCGTCAGCTCGATCAGCAGGCCGATCTGCGGGTCGTCCTCCACGATCCAGATCCTCGCCATTGCCCTTCCTCCCTGCGGCGGTCAAGCGCCGCTTGCAAGTTCTTCGATGTATTCGTCCATGCGCACGAACATGGTCTCCACAAAATCCTCGATGTCGCGGATGTTCATGGCGTTGCCCTCGCCCATGCCGCACTGCGGCCAGCGCAGGCTGTCGCGCATGCGCGCGCCCGCGATCTCACCGTGCATCTCCCGCGCCCGGGCGATGACCGCCTCCGCCGTGAGGCCGCCTGAGCGCAGCTGCCGCCAGCGCGCCGCCACTGCCAAAGCCGCCTCGTCGCCGCCGCGCGCCAGGTATTCCTCGAAAGCGCCGTCCATCACCAGCGAGCCGACCATGTAGCCGGTGAAGTTGTTTTCCTCATCCTCGCCGCGCCAGACGTCGCCAAAGGTGTGGTTGAGGTCCCAGGGGATCTTGTAGAGCGCGTAGCGCCCGCTCTCGTGGACGGCGTTGAGGAATTGATTCTTGAAGTGGTTGTCGTGCGCCTGCGTGAACATGGCCCAGAGGCCGTAGTCCACCACATTGTCTATATTCAGCGCCGCGCCCGCCATATCCTGCCCGTCGAGGTAGGCAATATAGGCTGCGGCGGGCATCCAGAGGTTTTCCGCGCCGGCGGTGTCGCTGTTTTGCAGTTCAAAGGCGCGGTAGCGGCCCGTGGAGGCGCAGGAAAGCAGCTCCTCCGCCGTGGGGCGGTCGTTGGCGACCACCTTGTAGAGCAGGTCGGCGCGCTTGTCGCCGTCGAGCTGCTTGAAGTCCACGCGCTCCTGCAGGCCGTACAGCCCCCAGTAGGCGCCGTTGAGGAACACTTCGACGTGGACAAGGCGCGAGGCGGCGGCGCGGCGGCCGCTCGAATTGAAGGTATCCCACAATTCATAACCGAGCCGTTCGCGTATCTTCGAGGTGTCGGCGTAGAGGGGGTTCAAGATCCAGTCGTCGTCGCTGCGCAGGCCGGCGATGTCCAGATGGTGCTTGTCGCCCTGCGCGTTCTGGATGTGCAGGCGGTAGCTCTTCTTGGGGAAGCGGCGGCTGGTATTGCCGCGCTCGTTGACCTCCACATGCGCCTGTTCGCGCACGATGCGGCCATCGCGGACGGAGTAGACCGCCAGATCGCCCTCCCCGCGCTCCTCGCCCGGCAGTTCGCCGCTGTCCGCGGTGAGGCAAAGCACGGTCTGCGGGGTAAAGAGGACGCGGGAGAAGCGGCAGGAATCCCCGCGCACGGCGTAGATGCCGTATTCCACGTTGCCGGAAAACGCCTCCGCCTTGCCGCCCGCGGCGCTTGGGCAGAGATAATAGGTATAGCCTGCCTCGCGGCGCAGCTCCACCGCGCCGTCGAAGCCCTCCGTCTCCGCGCTTTGGGGGATGAGGTAGGCGTTGGCTTCCGCGTCGTAGGGAAGCGGCGCGCCCGCGAGCGTCAGCTCCACCTTGCCCGAGGGTTCGGGGAAGGTCTTCGCCTCTTCAGGCGAGATCGCGCGCAGGCCGTCCAGCCCGTCGATCATTGCCCTTACCGTATCCGCTTCGAGAAAGGCGGGCGCGGCGAGGCAGAGCAGCGCCGAAAAGACCAGCAAAAAGATCAGCGCGGCGGACAGCCTGCGCACGGGCGTTCCTCCTTTCAACGCCGGACGGGAAGCGGCTCCCCGTCCGGCGCAGGGGTCAGGCGACGGTCAAACGTCAGTCGTCGTCCGTATCCTCATAGTCGTCGTCATCGTCGTCGGTGTCCTCATAGTCGTCATCGTCGTCCGTGTCGTCATAGGACGGCTGGGGCTTGGGCTCGGGCTTGGGTTCCGGCTTGGGTTCCGGCTGCGGCTCGGGCTGCGGTTCCGGTTGCGGCTCAGGCTGCGGCTGGGCCGCGGGACGGTCGTCATCATCGGTATCGTCGTAGTCGTCGTCCCAGTCGTCGTCATCGTCAGTGTCATCGTAGACTGGCTGCGACGGCTGGCTCGGCTGCGAGGCGGGACGGTCGTCGTCATCATCCGTGTCGTCGTAGTAGACATCGTCGTCGGTGTCATTGTAGTAACCGTCATCGTCGTCGGTATCGTCGTAGTCGTCGTCGGTGTCGTCGTAGAGACTGTCATAGTAGTCGTCATCATCGTCGGTGTCGTAGAAGTCTTCCACGTAGTCCCAGCGGGCGACGACATCATCGGCAAAAAGGCGATGGGCGTCGTCCCCGGCGTAACTGCCGGTGGCC
>CALVPU010000201.1 GCA_944353735.1 uncultured Eubacteriales bacterium
CAGCAGTCGATGACCTCCGGCGTGCGGTGCATCTTCTTGCCGCACTTCGGACAGGTGACCGTCACGGCGTCGATGTAGGGGCGGTGCAGCTCGATGTCCTCGGGCACGTTGTCGCCAACCTCGTACAGCTCCGCACGGGAGCCAATGACGTGCATGTGCCAGCACTCGCAGACCCAGACCGGCAGCGGCGTGCCCCAGTAGCGCTCGCGGGAGAGGCCCCAGTCGACGACGTTGTCGAGGAAGTTGCCAAAGCGGCCCTCCTTGATGTTGTCCGGGTACCAGTTGACGGTGCGGTTGTTCGCCATCAGCTGGTCGTGCAGCGCGGTCATCTTGATGAACCACGTCGAGCGGGCGTAGTAGATCAGCGGCGTATCGCAGCGCCAGCAGAAGGGATAGTCGTGGGTGAACTCCGGCGCGGCGACGAGCTTGCCCTCGCGCTCGAGCTGCTCGAGGATCAGCGGATCGGCGTCCTTGACGAACTTGCCCGCCCACGGGGTTTCCTTGGTCATCTCGCCGCGGGTATTGACCAGCTGGAGCATGGGGATGTCGTGCTCGCGACCGACGCGGGCGTCGTCCTCGCCGAAGGCCGGTGCCTGATGGACGACGCCGGTGCCGTCGGTCATGGTGACATAGTCGTCGGCGACAACCTGCCAGGCGTTGCCGGCGTTGCGCACGTTGCCCAGCGCCGCGGGCTGGAAATCGAACAGCGGCTCGTAGCGCATGCCGACCAGCGCGCTTCCGGGGAAGGTGGTCTTGTTGGAAATCTCCCTGTCGCCCAGCACCTGCTCGATCAGCGCGTCGCCCATGATGATCGTGCGGCCCTCGCAGTCGAACTTGGCGTAGGTTTCGTCGGGATTGACGCACAGCGCGACGTTGCTCGGCAGCGTCCACGGCGTGGTCGTCCACGCATAGATGAAGGTATTCTCCTCGCCCTTGACCTTGAAGCGCACCACGGCGGAGCGCTCGGTAACGGACTTGTAGCCCTGCGAGACCTCGTGGCTCGACAGCGCCGTGCCGCAGCGCGGGCAGTACGGCACGACCTTGTGGCCCTTGTACAGCAAGCCCTTGTCCGCCACCTGCTTGAGCGACCACCACACCGACTCGATGTAGTTGTTGTCATAGGTGATGTAGGGATTTTCCATGTCCGCCCAGAAGCCGACGCGCTCGGACATCTTTTCCCATTCGTGCTTGTACTTCCAGACGGACTTCTTGCACTCCTTGATGAACGGCTCGACGCCGTACGCCTCGATCTGCTCCTTGCCGTCCAGACCGAGCTGCTTTTCGACCTCAAGCTCCACCGGCAGGCCGTGGGTATCCCAGCCCGCCTTGCGCAGCACTTTCTTCCCCTTCATCGTCTGATAGCGCGGGATCAGGTCCTTGATCGCGCGCGTCTCGATGTGACCGATGTGCGGCTTTCCGTTCGCCGTCGGCGGACCGTCGAAGAACGTGAAGACCTCGCCGTCCTCGCGCTGCTCGATGGACTTCTTGAAGATGTTGTTCTCGTTCCAGAAGCGGATGACTTCCTTCTCCCGCGAGAGGAAGTCCAGATTCGTGGAAACCTTGTCGATCATCCCGATCCCTCCAATTGATCGTAATAAAAAAACAGCCCTCATCCCCTTGGGACGAAGACTTTCGCGGTACCACCCAACTTGGCGCAATGCGCCCGCTCGCGGCGCACCCATGCGATGCGCCCACGCGCTAACGGGCGAACCCGGCGGCGCCTACCGGCCCTCGCGGGCGTTCGGAACCGCTGCTCCGAGGTGATTCCCCTTCGCGCGCGACCGACCGGACTTTCACCAGGCTCCGGCTCGCTTTGCGGCGGACTGCGCAGGGCGCTCCTCTTCGCGGCATTTGCCTATTGCCGGCAACCACCGGCAACCTTCATTATAGCAAAAAACGCCGTCGTGTAAACGGCGATGGTGTTAAACTTCGCGGCGCACAGGCGAAAGGCGGCGCGCACTCAGCGGCGGCGCATGAACCGGCGCGCGGAGCGTTCCCTGCCTTCCTGCGCCTCGCGCAGCGCGCGGGCATACTTGACCGATTCCGGATTCTGGTGCGCCGCAACGCTCAGGTAGATCAGCGCCTTTTCCGTCTCGCGCAGCCGCATCAGCACCGCGCCGAACAGGTAGTTCCACTCCGCGCAGCGCGTGGTGAAGCCCATGAGCATACGGCGGGCGACGAGGTACTTTCCATCGTCGATCATTTGCTCGATCTGGCGCAGCCGCTCGCTGTCGGCGCGCTGCGCGTGCGCCGCGCCGCCGAGACCGTCGAGACATTCGCGGTACGCCGCGTTGATCTGCGCCATCTTGTCGTTCGCCCAGTCGCGCTCGGGCCCCTGCATGAAGCGGTCGGGGTGCCACCGGCGCGCCAGCGCGCGGTACGCCGCGCGGATCTCACCGCGCGTCGCCGTCACGGGGACGTTCAAAACCTCATACGCATTCACGGGGCGTCACCTCATTCATAGAATACGAAAATGAGTATGGGAATATGCAAAATTATAGCATTGTCCCCACGCCCTGTCAAGCGCTGCGCAGAGAAATTCCTCTGCACCGGCGCAGGCGTGAGTTTTCATGCGCTCCGCGCCGGCACAATGAAAAAATAACTAGACATTTGCGCGGGATTGTGCTATCATCTATACGAATGGAATTCGACGAATTTCGGCAAAATGTTCGGCTTTTCTGAATTTGGAGCCGCGAGGCTTTGAATTATACTACATTCGTCAAAGGAGTCACAGCATCATGAAGAAACTGGCATCTATCGTTCTGGCGCTCGTTCTGGTTCTGGCGCTCGTGCCCGCCTCGTTCGCGGAAGAGAGCGCGCGGATCGCGGTCATCTGCGACCCGGTCGGCACCAACCTGTTCCTGACTCAGGTGGTTGACAAGGCGGAAGAGCTGCAGGCGACCTACGGCTACGAGCTGAGCGTCATGGAGTGCTCCGACACCGATGAGTGGCAGTCCAACTACCGCGCGGCGGTTGCTGAGGGCTACAACCTGATCGTCGGCGTGGGCTGGCAGAGCGCTGAGTACGCCAACGAGATGGCGACCCAGTATCCGGACGCCGCGAAGTACGCGGTCATCGATACGGATGCCGGCAGCGACAACGTCATGTCCATCAGCTACAACGAGCAGCAGGCCGCCTACCTGATGGGTGTCATGGCCGGCAACGCCTTCCCGGACGAGGAGCTGTACGGCTACATCGGCGCGTTCGACGGCGCGGGCTCCTTCAAGTATCGCTGGGGCTTTGCCGAGGGCGTGAAGTCCGTCAACCCGGATGCGAAGTTCATCTTCAACTTCACCAACAGCTACACCGACACCTCCGTCGCCTATGAGTACGCCATCCAGCAGCAGGCTGCGGGCGCGACCTACATCTTCGGCGGCGCGGCTGCGGCGAACGAGGGCATCTTCCAGGCGGCGCTCGAGCTGGCTGCGGCGGGCACCCCGATCTATTCCATCGCTCAGGACGCCGACGCCACCACGCCGGACAACCCCTACATCATCTCTGCCCAGCTGAAGAACACGGGTGTCACGATGGGCTTCGTGATTGACTCCTACTTCAACGACACGATGGTCATGGGCCTGACCGAGCAGGATCTGGCGGACGGCGCAATCGGCGCAACCCACATCACCAACGAGGGCAACTACCTCAACGAGGAGATCCTGACCCCCGAAGTCATCGCGGCGTGCCAGGCGGTCGTCGATCAGATCGTCTCCGGCGAGCTGGTTCTGGAGCTCCCGGACCCCGCGGAGTACACCTTCTAATCGTTCACGGCGGTTTCCGGCCCTTTGGAACCCAATTCCAAAGGGTCGGTTCATTCATGGGGAAAACCGCATTTTCGCCAAACGCCGCCCTGCCCCGGCGCGCCGGGACGCAACGCTTTCAGGAACGGGGTGCTTCATCATGATCTTTGAAATGAAAGACATCGTCAAGACGTACGGACCCGTCGTGGCGAACAACAACGTCAGCCTTCACCTCAACCGGGGCGAAATTCTGGCCATCGTCGGCGAAAACGGCGCCGGCAAATCCAC
>CALVPU010000202.1 GCA_944353735.1 uncultured Eubacteriales bacterium
TACCAGTCGCTGATGAGCTTGAGGGAGTCGGCGTAGGGCATCATCACGGACATGTTCGCGCCCTTGCGCATCGCCAGCAGCATCAATCCCGCATCCAGCAGCGCCGGATTGGCGAAGAGCTCGTCGGTCTTGCAGCGCTCATCCATGTCCTTCGCGCCCTCGAGCATCGCGCGGATGTCGATGTTGCAGACCGCCGCAGCCAGCAGGCCGACCGGGCACAGCTCGGAGAAGCGACCGCCCACGCCGTCGGGGATATAGAACGTCTTGAAGCTCTCGCGCTGGGCGATCTTGATCAGGAAGCCCTTCGACGCCGAGGTCGTGATGAGGATGTGGCGCTTCCAGTCGTCGCCGCAGGCGGCCTTGAGCGCTTCGGTGACGATCAGGTACTGGCTCATCGTCTCCGCCGTGCCGCCGGACTTGGTGATGACGTTGAAGCACGTCTTCTTCAGGTCGACGACGTCCATCAGCGCCGCCATGCGCTCGGGATCGATATTGTCCTCCACGTAGAGCTTCGGCGCGCCGCGCTTTTCGGCGGGCAACTCGTTGTAGTGCAGGTGATTCAGCGCCGCCTGCACCGCCGCCGGGCCCAGCGCGCTGCCGCCGATGCCGAGCACGACGAAGGCGTCAAACTGCTCGCGCACCTCGGCGGCGGTTGCTTCGATATCGGCGACGACCGCGTCCTGATTGTAGGGCAGATCCATCCAGCCCTGCATGTCCTTGCCGCGACCGGCTTCCACAGCTGCGTGCGCGCGCTTCAGTTCGGGAAAGAGCGCGTCGAGATCGGCGCGGGCGATGCCGCGCGGACCGACGTATTCCGCCATCATGGGATTGACGTCCAAGCGGATTGACTGATTCATGGCAAATCCCTCCAATGTCATTCGGGTGATTCTATTATACCCTCAGATACGCAAAGTGTCAACGCCGTCGTCCAAATGACCGCCCCGCCGGCGTTGCAGCGCAGGCGGGGCGAAAATCTATGTCAAGAGGCGGTTCCCTCGATGACATATACGATACACCCGCTCCATGAACCGCATGTGAACGGACTGGAAACGCGCAGGGAACTTTTTTGTGCAATGAGGATTTCACGCGCTGCACGGGACCGCGCTGGAGAGCGGCGCGCAAAAATCCCCGCGCGGGAGTGATTCCGCCGCGGGGATTCGCTGTCAGGGGGCGCTCAGGCGTTGGCGTAGGCCGCGACCATCACGCGCGTGAGGCGGACGGCGGCGTCGATGCCGAAGCCGGCGGGGATTTCCTCCGGCGTGCGGGCGACCGCCCACTGTTCCAGTGGAGAGGGCAGCCGTTCGGGCAGCTTCTCCGCCTTTTTCCATTCGTTGCCCGTCTCGGGGCAGCAGTAGACGACCTCCTCGTCGCGCATCAGCAGGCCGCCCTCGGTGCCGCCCACCTCAAAGGTCAGCGGATAGTGGCTGGAAACGAAGCCCGTCTCCGAGACACCGATCGCGCCGCCGGGGAAGGCGAGCAGGCTGACGGCGTTGTCCTCGACGGCCTTGCCGGTCACGCGCGTGAAGGTGGACTTGACGCTCTCCGGCTCGCCGAGCAGTTCGCACAGCAGGTACATCGGATGCGCGCCCAGATCGATCATCGCGCCGCCGCCGCAGGCGACGGGATCGTAGAAGTGCGGCGGCAGCCAATTGCCGGTGGCGCCGTTGTGCGCCTTGCGGAAGCGGGCGTAGTTGATCGCGCCCAGCTTGCCGGATTTGGCGGTCTCAAGCACGAAGCGGGTCGCCGGCTCGCTCAGGTGCGGGAAGGAAATGCCGAAGCGCGTGCGGTTTTCGACGACCGCGCGGCGGATCGCCTCGGCGTCCTCGTTCTTGAGCGCCAGCACCTTCTCGGTGAATAGCGCCTTGCCGGACCGGCAGCAGCGCAGGATCAGATCGGTGTGCTCGTTGGTCGCGTTGCAGACCACGACGCCCTCGATTTCCGGATCGGCGAGGATGTCCTCGACTGAAGCCGGCACGCAGCCGCCGCCGAGCTCTTCCGCCCACGCCTTGGCGACGCCGTTGTCCGGATCCCAGACCTTGGCGATGCGGCAGTCCGGAAGGCGGTTGATCTCGTTGGCGTACTGCCGCGCATGGACGTGCCACTTGCCGAGCATCGCATAATTTCTCATCTGCGGAACCTCCTCGCTCAGCGGTTGAAGTACACCGGCTCGCCGGTTCTGGCGGAGGTGTAGATGGCCTCGAGGATCTCGCTGACCACGCACGCCTGCTCCGGCAGCACGACGGGATCGGTGTCGTTCTCGATGGCGTCGAGCCAGCGGCGCTGCTCGGTGATCGGCGGGGTTTCCTTGACGCCGTCATAGAACGCCACGCCGCCCGCGCTCAGGTCGGGCTTGGAAATGACCTGACGGCCGAGGTCGACGGCGTTCATCGTCACCTCGTCGCGGATGATCGCCGCGCCGCCCTTGCTCCCGCACAGGCGGCAGCTGCCCTCGGGGATGGGTTCGTCGGTGTTGAGCGCCCACGTCGCCTCGAGGGTGATCGTCGCGCCGTTCTCCATGACGATGAAGCCGAACGCCGCGTCCTCGAGCGTGTTCTCGCCTTCCTTCCAGCCGCCCCACGGGTTGCCGGCTTCGGGATGCTCGACCTTCTTGTACTTGGTGCCCACGACCATGCGCGGCTTGTAGTTGTTCATCAGGTAGAGGGTGACGTCGAGGCTGTGGGTGCCGATGTCGATCAGCGGACCGCCGCCCTGCTCGTACTCGTTGAGGAACACGCCCCAGTTCGGCGTGCCGCGGCGGCGAATGGCGTACGCCTTCGCATAGTAGATCTCGCCCAGATCGCCGCGCTCGATGCAGCCCTTGACGTACTGGCTGGCGGGCTTGTGGCGGTGCTGATAGCCGATGGTCAGCTTCTTGCCGCTCTCCTTGGCGGCGGCGACCATGCGGCGGGCGTCGGCGGCGGACTTTGCCATGGGCTTTTCGCACATGACGTGCTTGCCGGCGTGCAGCGCGTCGATGGAGATATCTGCATGGCTGCGGTTCGGCGTGAGCACATAGCAGACGTCGATGCTTTCGTCCTTGAGCAGCTCCTTGTAGTCGGTGTAGACCTTCGCGCCGGGCACGCCGTACTCCTTCGCCGCCTTCTCAGCGCGCTCGGGAATCAGGTCGCAGAACGCCACGATGTCGGCGCGGTCGATGGCCTTCAGCGCCGGCAGGTGCTTGCCGTTGGCGATGCCGCCGCAGCCAATGATGCCGATCTTCAGTCTTGCCATGGGAAATTCCTCCTCTTATTTTCCCCCAATCGGGGAATTTTCACAGGGAAAGTATAGCACAAACGGCGGAGAAATGATATAATGAAACCGTCGCAAAATATCAAATTCATGCCGGGGAGGGGAGATCGGTGGAGGTCTACGTCGAGCGTCCGAATCCGGACAACGATCTGGGCGGCCTGTGCGAATGCTTTGTCAGCCGCGTCGACGGCGCGCAGACGGTGGCGGCGCTGCACGTGCACCGCTGTTTTGAGCTGCTCTATTGCCTTTCGGGGCGCTATGAGCTGCGTGCCGAGCGCCGCGTGTTCGCGCTGGGCAGCGGCGGCGCGGCGCTGATCCACCCCATGGAGCCGCATCAGACGCGCTCGCTGGACGCAGGCGAGAACAGCTACCTCGTGCTCAAATTCATGCCGGAATCGCTTTATTCCGCCAGCCATCCGCACTATGAGCTGAAGTACGTCCTGCCGTACCTGCACTTCAGCGACCGGCGCTGCGACGTCTATTCCGCGCAGGCGCTCGACGGCAGCGGGCTGGACCGTCTCCTGCAGGCGATCTTCGACGAGCGCCGCCGCGCGGAGTACGGCTACGAGATGGCGCTGCGCGCCTATGTCAGTCAGGTGCTGCTCTGGTTTATCCGCGCGTGGAACCGCAGCCGCGAGGTTGCCGCGATGGACGAGCGCGCGCTGGCGCGGCTGCAGCGGGCACTGGACTACATCGACGCGCATCTCGACGAGCCGCTGCGCGCCGCCGACATCGCCGCCGAGCTGGGCATGGGGCAGTCGACCTTCTCGCGCTTCTTTACCGCTGCCGCGGGCATGTCGCTGCCCGCCTACATGCGCGAGCGCCGCCTCGGGCGCGCCGCGGCGCTGCTCGCGGAGGCGGATCGCTCCATCACCGACGTCGCGCTCGAGACCGGGTTTTCCACCGCGAGTTACCTGATCCTCTGCTTTCGCCGCCAGTACGGCATGACGCCCAACCAGTTCCGGCGGCTGTACGCCGCACCGCGGTGAAGGGCGGCGTCCGGCGTGAGTTTGCGTACATTTCACTTAGACGTGCTTGGATTCTAAACTTGAAAGTTCATAATGGACATCGACGAAAGCCCGCGCGGGCAAACGACGCGGCGCGCGGGCGGAGGAAGAGAAAGGAACGTGATGGTCATGCGCTTTGAACTGATGCACCCGGCGGACCAGCTCGTCATGATTATGGCGCGCATCTACCGCTACGGTATGACGACGACCTCGGGTGGAAACCTCTCCATTCGCGACGAGAATGGGGATATCTGGATTACGCCCTCGGGCATCGACAAGGGCAACCTGACGCGGGCGGACATGATTCAGGTCAAGCCCGACGGCACGCTGATCGGCCCGCACAAGCCGTCCGTCGAGCTGCCGTTCCACAAGGAGATCTACCGCCGCCGTCCGGACCTGCGCGGCATCGTGCACGCCCATCCGCCGACGCTGGTGGCGTTCAGCCTCGCGCGCAAGATCCCCAACATGCGCCTGATTCCCAACGCCACCGAGGTCTGCGGCAAGGTCAGCATGGCGAAGTACGACGTTCCCGGCAGCGCGCAGCTGGGCGAGAACATCGCGCAGGAGTTCGCGGCAGGATACGATACGGTGCTGCTCGAGAACCACGGCGTCGTCTGCGGCGGCAAGGACCTGTTCCGGGCGTTCATGGCCTTTGAGACGCTCGATTTCTGCGGCAGACTCTGCCTCGATGCCGCCAAGCTGGGTCAGGCACGCGCGCTCACGGACGACCAGATCGCCATCGACAGCGCCGCCGCCTCGCCGAAACTCGATGAATTCGTGCCCGGTACCCATTCCAGCGAGGAATGCGCCGGTCGGCGCGACCTGTGCCAGCTCGTGCACCGCTCCTACGACCAGAAGCTGTTCACCAGCACGCAGGGCACGTTCTCGATGCGGCTGTCCGACGGCTCGTTCCTGATCACGCCGTACATGAAGGACCGCAAGTACCTCGAGCCCGAGGACATCGTGCACATCAAGGGCGGCATGCGCGAGATGGGCAAGCTGCCCAGCCGCGCCACGCTGCTGCACGAGGCGATCTATCGCGCGCATCCGGAGATCAACGCCGTCATCATCGCCCATCCGCCCGCCATCATGGCGTTTGCCGTGACCGACGCGCCGTTTGACTCGCGCACCATTCCGGAAAGCTACATCAGCCTGCGCGACGTCGTGCGCCTGCCCTATGGCGCCAGCCGCACCGACATCGAGGGCACTGCGGCGATGTTCAGCAGCAAGACGCCGGTCGTGATCGTCAACAATCAGTGTGTGATCGTCACCGGCAACTCGCTGCTCAACGCCTTCGACCGCCTCGAGGTGCTCGAGTACAGCGCCTCGGCGATGATCGCCGCCAGAGACATCGGCGAGATCGTGCTGATCACGCCGGACGAGGTCGCCAAGATCGAAGAGGCGTTCCACCTCGAGTGACGGTCGACCAGCCGGCAGGCTGTCGGTTTCAGGCAAGCGCGGGTCCGCCCAACCGCGGATGATCCCGTACGGCATTGCCGGCGGCGCGCGGAAGGCGCCCGTGGACACAGAATTGCCCCGATCTTCGCTCGATCGGGGCAATTTTCATGCGCCATTTTGGATAACCTGCGCTGCGGCAGGGCATTATGCGTAGCGCGGGAAGTAGGTGTCGCGCGCCAGCGCACCGCGCGTCTCGGAGGAGGAAACGCGGTTGGCGGGGCGCTCGAAGTCGTAGCAGAACAGGTAGCCGGCGTCGTAGGCGCCGTCGGGCGTGTTGGCGACGGCCTGCAGGTCACTCAGCACGGACGGATAGCTGTTGCTCAGCTCATAGGCGAGGAAGCGCAGCTGGCCTTCCAGCGACGATACGCTGTAGCCGTTCGACGAGCAGAAGGACTTGAGGTTGCTGAGCCTGCCGCCTCCCCACTGGCAGATGCCGTAGTAGCTGCTGCCGGCGTCGGGATTGAAGCTGCACTCCTTATAGATGTTGGCGAGTATGCCGCTCGCTGCGGCGGTGTTCAGCCCCATCTCTCGCGTGAGGAACAGGTAGCACTTCTGCTCGTTGGAGTAGTCCGAAGAGTCGAGGTAGCCGTCGGGCGCGGCGGTCGGTGCCGGCGTGGGCGCGGCGGTTGGCACGGGTGTCGGCGCAACGGTCGGCGCGGGTGTCGCGGTGGGCGTGGAGGTGGCGGCGACATGGTCGACAAAGACGAAGCCGTAGTTGCCGTTGCATTCGATCAGCGCCCATTGTCCGTTGACGGCGAGCAGCCGCACCTGCAGGCCGGCGGCGACACTGACGTAGTTGCCCGACAGGTCGGGGGTCTGGAAGACGAACGTGTTCGCGGTGATCACGGCGTCCTTGGCGTTCGGCAGCAGCTCGCTGTAGTCCGGTGTCGGCGCGGGCGTGGCAGTCGGCGCAGCGGTGGGCGTAGCAGTGGGCGCGGGCGTCGCGGTGGGCGAGACCTCGCCGGGCTTGGAGAGGTGATCGACGTTGGTGTAAGCGTAGATGGAGCCATTGCGGACCATCGCCCACTGCCCGTTGACGGCGATCAGCTCGACCTGCATGCCCTTGGGAACGGGGAGGTAGGCGCTGCTGAGGTCGGGGGACTGGAACACGTAGGAATCGACGTTGAACACCACCGTCTCCGCCGCCGGTGCAGCGGTGGGCGCGGCAGTGGGTGCGGGCGGCGCGGTGGGCGAGTCCTCGCCGGGCCTGGAGAGGTGATCGACGTTGGTGTAGGCGTAGACGGAGCCGTTGCGGACCATCGCCCACTGCCCGTTGACGGCGATCAGTTCGACCTGCATGCCCTTAGGAACGGGGAGGTAGGCGCTGCTGAGGTCGGGGGACTGGAACACGTAGGAATC
>CALVPU010000203.1 GCA_944353735.1 uncultured Eubacteriales bacterium
CATAGACGGTCAGGCGCACGGGCGCTTCGTTGGCGGGCAGCTCCGCCGTCAGGCGCAGCGCGGCGCACTCGCCGTCCGCGCGCTCGAGCACCGCGGCAAAGCGCCGGCCCGCGCCGTCCAGCGCGCAGACCGCGTCGCCCGGGCGCAGGCGCAGCACCCTGAGGGCGTGCTTGGCTTCGTCCTTTGGCAGCGCGGCGAGCTGTCCGACCGCGCCCGGCGCGCCCAGATCGAAGGTATGCATCAGCGCTTCCTCGCGGCGAACGCCGCCCACTCGCCCTTTACGGGCGCGTCGAGGATCTCGTACTCTGCGCCCGTGAGCGCCGCTTCGACTTCATCGCGCCGGTCTGCGGCGATGCCGGAGGCGATGAACACGCCGCCGTCGGCGATGCGCGCCCGCACCGGCGCTGCCAGCTGCAGGATGGCGTCGGCGATGATGTTGGCGATGACCACGTCGCCGCACTCGTCCACGACCTCGAGCAGGTCGCCGCAGCGCGTCTCGACGGCGCCGCCGCAGCCGTTGGCGCGGGCATTTTCCGCCGCGACGCGCACCGCTACGGGGTCGAGGTCGGTCGCCAGCACGCGCGCAGCGCCCATCTGCGCCGCGGCGATGGCGAGGATGCCGCTGCCGGTGCCGATGTCGATGACCTTCATGCCGGGTCGGACGTACTTTTCCACCAGCGCGGCGCACATGCCGGTGGTTTCGTGCGTGCCGGTGCCGAAGGCGAGTCCGGGGTCGATGACGATCTCGCGGTCGCCCGCTTCCAGCGGGCACTCGGTCCAGCCGGGACGGACGACGAAGTGCTCGCCCAGCCGCACCGGCTTGAAGGCGCGCTTCCAGCTCTGCGACCAGTCCTCGTCCTCGAAGCCGCTGGTCACGAGCGCCAGCTTGCCCAGCGGCAGGCCCGCGGCGGTCTCGGGCAGGCGGCGCAGCCGCTCGCGCAGCGCGGCGAGCGTGTCCGCCAGATGTTCGTCGGCGGGGAAGTAGCCGGCGACCTTGCCGTCGGCGCCGATGCGCTCGGCGATGGCGGGGTCGATGATGTCCCACTGCCCTTCGGGGCGCTGGTTGGCGAACACGTCGTTGCGGTCCTCGATCACGGTGCCCTCGCTGCCCGCTTCGAGCAGGAGTTCCGAGATCAGATCCGCCGCCTCCGTGGTGGTCAGCACCTTGACTTCCATCCATTCCATGCCAGAAATCCTCCAGTTTCGGGAAATTCGTTCTTATCATTCAGACATTCGACGCGCGGGCGCGTTTTCCTTGTTAAGCGCGGGCAAAAAACGGGCGGAAGCCGCGCGGGCTTCCGCCGAGTATTTCCTGCCGGGCTGTCGGGGGAATGGATGCCTTACGAGAAGGCGTCCTTCAGCCGGTCGAAGAACGATTTTTTCTTTTCATACTGGCTGCCGTTGCAGCAGGCGTCGAACTCGCGCAGCAGGTTCTTCTGCTTTTCGCTGAGCTTCTTGGGGATTTCGACCGACGCGGTGACGTACAGGTCGCCGCGCCCGTTGCCGCGCAGGTGCGGCACGCCTTCGCCGCGGATGCAGAACACCTGATCCGGCTGCGTGCCTTCCGGGAAGCGGTACTTGACCGGCTTGCCCAGCGTCGGCACGTCGACCTCCGCGCCCAGCGCCGCCTGCGTGAACGTCAGCGGCAGTTCGATGTAGAGGTTGTCGCCCTGGCGCTTGAACAGCTTGTGCGGCCGCACGGTGATCACGATCAGCAGGTCGCCCGCCGGACCGCCGCGCTCGCCCAGACCGCCCTGACCGCGAATGGTGAGGATCTGACCGTTGTCGATGCCCGCCGGCACCTTGACGGTGCGCCGCTTGCTGACGCGCACCTTGCCGCGCCCCTTGCACTTCGGGCAGTTTTCGGTGATGATCTTGCCGGTGCCGTGGCAGCGCGAGCAGGTGCGGATGTTCTGGATGCGCCCGAACGGCGTGTTGGAAACCACGCGCTCCTGACCGGATCCGCCGCAGGTGGGGCACTTTTCGACCTTCGAGCCCGGCGCGGCGCCCGAGCCGTGGCAGGTCGGGCACTCCTCGTCGCGCACGAGATTGATCTCCTTTTCGCAGCCCAGCGCCGCTTCCTCGAACGAGATTGTCAGGTCATAGCGCAGGTCGTCGCCGGGGACGGGACCGTTGGCGCGTGCGGAGCGCGCGCCGCCGCCGCCGAAGAACGACGAGAAGATGTCCTCAAATCCGCCGAAGCCGCCGCCGCCAAAGCCGCTGAAATCGCCGAAACCACCGCCGCCGAAGCCGCTGGCCTGCGGGCCGTCGGGGCCGAACTGGTCGTATTCCGCGCGCTTTTGCGGGTTGGACAGCACCTGATACGCCTCGTTGATCTCCTTGAACCGCTCTTCGGCGTCCTTGTCGCCCGGGTTGACATCGGGATGGTTCTTCTTCGCGAGCTGGCGGTAAGCCTTCTTGATCGTCGCCTCGTCCGCGTCCTTGCTCACGCCGAGAACCTCATAATAATCTCTCTTTGCCATATGTCCACCCTTCTCACGGGTGCTTCGTTCCACATTTCACAGGGCAAGGGACACGTCCCTTGCCCCGCGGAAGGTCACCCGATGGTCATTCTACGCCGGGGATCAGTTATTGTTGTCGGTGAATTCGCTGTCCACCGTGCCGTCGTCGTTGACGTGCGTGCCGTCCTGAGCGTCCGGGCCCGGCTGCGCGCCGTTCTGCGACGACTGCTGCTGGTAGATCTTGCCGAACACGTCGTAGGTCGCCTTGCTGAAGCTCTCCATGGCGGACTTGATCTGCGCCGCGTCGTTGCCCTCGCGGACCTTCTTGAACTCCGCCAGCTCGCTCTCCAGCTTTGCCTTGTCCGCGGGGTCCATCTTGTCAGACAGGTCCTTCATGGTCTTTTCGGTCTGATAGATGAGGCTGTCGGCCTGATTGAAGGTCTCGACCTCTTCCTTGCGCTTCTTGTCCTCGGCGGCGTACTGCTCGGCCTCGTCGACCGCCTTCTTGATCTCCTCCTCGCTCATGTTGGAGGAAGCGGTGATGGCGATGGACTGCTCCTTGCCGGTGCCCAGATCCTTCGCCGAGACGTGCACGATGCCGTTGGCGTCGATGTCGAACGTAACCTCGATCTGCGGCACGCCGCGCGGCGCCGGCGCGATGCCGGTCAGCTGGAAGCGGCCCAGCGTCTTGTTGTAGGCAGCCATCTCGCGCTCGCCCTGCAGCACGTGCACGTCGACGCTCGTCTGACCGTCCGCCGCGGTGGAGAACACCTGCGTCTTCTTGACCGGGATGGTGGTGTTGCGCTCGATCAGGCGGGTGAACACGCCGCCCAGCGTCTCGATGCCCAGCGACAGCGGGGTGACGTCCAGCAGCACGATGTCCTTGACGTCGCCGGCGAGCACGCCGCCCTGAATGGCTGCGCCGATGGCGACGCACTCATCCGGGTTGATGCCCTTGTACGGCTCCTTGCCGGTGATGCGCTGCACCGCGTCCTGCACGGCGGGAATGCGGGTCGAGCCGCCGACCAGAATGACCTTGTCGATGTCCTTGGCGGTGAGGCCGGCGTCGCGCAGCGCCTGATTCATCGGACCGACGGTCTTTTCGACCAGATCTGCCGTCAGCTCGTTGAACTTCGCGCGGGTGATGGTCATGTCGAGGTGCAGCGGACCCTCGGCGATGAACGGCAGGTTGATGTTGGCGCTCATCAGGCCGGACAGCTCGATCTTCGCCTTCTCCGCCGCTTCCTTCAGGCGCTGCAGCGCCACGCGGTCCTGCCGCAGGTCGATGCCGTTGGCCTTCTTGAACTCGTCGGCGATGTAGTCGATCAGGCGCTGGTCGAAGTCGTCGCCGCCCAGACGGTTGTTGCCGGCGGTGGCGAGCACCTCGAAGATGCCGTCGCCGACTTCCATCAGCGACACGTCGAACGTGCCGCCGCCGAGGTCGTACACGAGGATCTTGTGCGCGTCGCCCTTGTCGAGGCCGTACGCCAGCGCCGCCGCGGTCGGCTCGTTGATGATGCGCTTGACTTCGAGGCCCGCGATGCGGCCGGCGTCCTTGGTCGCCTGGCGCTGCGCGTCGGAGAAGTAGGCCGGCACGGTGATGACCGCCTCGGAGACGGTCTCGCCCAGATAGCTCTCGGCGTCCGCCTTCAGCTTCTGCAGGATCATGGCGCTGATCTCCGGCGGGGTGTAATCGTGCCCGTCGATGGAAACCTTGTGGTTGGTGCCCATCTCGCGCTTGATGGAAATGACGGTGCGATCCGGGTTGGTGACGGCCTGACGCTTGGCGACCTGACCGACCAGGCGCTCGCCGTTCTTGGCGAAGGCGACGACGGAAGGCGTCGTGCGGTTGCCCTCGGCGTTGACGATGACGGTCGGCTCTCCGCCTTCCATGACGGCCACACAGGAGTTCGTGGTGCCCAGGTCGATGCCGATAATCTTGCTCATAATAAAACCTCCCAAATATCTAAGAAAATGGATTTGTCGTGTATATCAAGCTCTTTTCCGCGCCGGAGACCGGCGCGAAACCGGGAGCGGACCGGCTTTCTCAGTCCGTGCTGACCTTGACCATCGCGTAGCGAATGATCCGGTCCTTGACGCGGTAGCCCTTCTGGAAGACCTCCAGCACCTTGCCGGGGTCGTCCGTCTGTTCGCGCATGACGGCGTTGTGCTTTTCGGGATCAAACGCCTCGCCCAGCGCGGGAACCTCCTCGAAGCCGAAGCGCGACAGCGCGTCGAGCATCAGCTTGAGCGTCATGCGCACGCCCTCCGCCAGCGGGTCGCCTTCCGGCGCCGCGCCGATGGCGCGTTCGAGATTGTCGATCGCCGGCAGCGCGGCGGTGATGACGTCGCAGGTGCCGTCCATGTATCCGTCCGAGCGCGCCGTCTGGTTGCGGCGCTTGAAGTTCTGGAAGTCCGCCTGCGTGCGCCGCAGGGAGTCCAGATAGTCGTCGCGCTGCTTGACTGCCAGCTCCAGCGCCGCGCGCCACTCGTCGACGCCCGCCTGCTGCGGCTGTTCCTCGACCACCGGCTCGCTTTCGGCGCTTTCCGGCTGCGCGTCCGGCTGCGCCTGCTGGCTTTTATCCTGCACGTCGGCTTCGGGCGTGGTCTGTTTCTTTTCCTTATCCTTTTTCATGGTTCACTTTCCTTTCATTTCCGATCGGAGAGCGCTTCACTCAGCGCGCGCCCCATGAAGTCCAGCACCGAGATCACGCGGTTGTAGTTCATGCGCGTCGGACCGATGATGCCCAGCGTGCCGCCCGCGTCGTCGCCGACGCGATAGCTCGCCGTGACGATGGAACAGTCCTCCAATTCCGGCACGCCGTTTTCCGGACCGATGCGGATGGTGACCTCCATGCCGCCGCCGCGGGAGACCAGCTTGCGGATCTTGTCTTTGGATTCGAGGACCGCGAAGAAGCTCTTCGCCTTCTCCACGTCGGAATACTCCGGGTAGTTCAGCAGGTTCGCGCCACCGCCGATGACCACGTCCAGCGCGTCCTGTCCGCCGAGCTTCTGCTCGATGGCGTTGAGCGCGTCGCCCAGCAGGCGGCGGTTGCTCTCCGCGTCGCGCAGCATCTCCGCAAACGTCTGCCGCACGGCGTCGAGCGGTTTGTCCGCCAGCTTCTCCGTCAGCGTGCGGGAGATGTTGTACAGGTGGTCGGCGTCCAGTCCCTCGGGGATGTGGATGACCGCGTCCTTGACGATGCCCGCGTTGGTGACGATGATGATCAGCGCCGTGCGCTCCGCCACCGGCACCAGCTGCACGTGCTTGATGCGCAGCGAGCCCAGCTTCGGGGCGACGATTACCGAGGTGTAGCGCGTGGCGTCCGACAGCACGCTTGCCGCGCTGCGGATCACGCTCTCGACCTGATCGGAGCGGCGGTTGAGGTGTTCCTGCATCCGCTTTTTCTCCTCGCCCGACAGCCGCGCCGCCTTCATCAGGTGGTCGACGTACAGCCGGTACGCCTTCACTGAGGGCACGCGCCCCGCCGACGTGTGCGGCTGGTCGAGGTAGCCGAGCTCCTCGAGGTCGCTCATCTCGTTGCGGATCGTCGCCGGCGAAAAGCCGACGCCCGACTTGCGCGAGATCGTCCGCGACCCGACCGGCATCGCCGTGGTGATGTAGTCGTCAATGATGGCCTGAAGGATCATGAACTTTCGTTCGTCCAGACGCATTGTCCACACCTCCGTTCCGTCGATTCCGGTGTGTTAGCACTCAACACTGTCGAGTGCTAACGCTTGAGGATAATGTACCACTCCGCCAATATTTTGTCAATACCTCGGGCTCGGAATTTATGTAAATTTTTGGTTATTTCAAGGCCGCCGGCAGCAGCGCCCGCGCTCCTTTCCTATTATTAGGATGTCCGCGCAGAAATTCTCGCGATCGCCGCCGTATCCGATGTAAAATAAGCCGAAAACGCTTGAACATGCGCGGGAACTGTGCTATAATAACCTATGTTTGATCAATCGGATGCCGGTTCCGCCGGAGATCCGACAGTCCGATTCGAGTGAGGTGAAAACCATGAAGGAAAAGATCCATCCGAATTACGGCAAGTGCATCGTTCGCTGCGTGTGCGGCGAGACCTTTGAAACGGGCTCGGTCAAGAAGGAGCTGCGCGTCGATATCTGCTCGAAGTGCCATCCCTTCTACACCGGCAAGCAGAAGCTGGTGGACACTGGCGGACGCGTGGACCGCTTCAAGAAGCGTTACGGCATGTGACGTTGAGACGAGCATCGGCGGAGCTATGCGCTCTCCCGATGCTTTTCTCGTTCTGGCGCGCGAATTTCGGCGGAGCGGCGAAGGAGCGCCGTGCCGTTTTTTTCATATTATACAGGGGCGGCTTTGCCCCGGGGGACGGATTGAATGGAAAGCGAAAGCAGAAACGACGTCTGGCCGGCGTGCGGACCAGTGGCGGAGGGTGTGCGGTTCGACTTCGGCTGCGCGTCGGCGTGCGCGGTGCGCAACGAGTCGCGCGACATCGCCGTGCGCGTGCGCAGGCGGCGCTCGGCGGCGCGGCGCGCACTGGAGCGCGTGCCGCTGGTGCGCGGCGCGGCGCGGCTGGTGTTCAGCGCGGCAGATTTCTTTTCAGGCATGTGCTGGTCGGCGCTGATGGAGCCGCAGCAGACCGTGCGCGGCGATCGCGCGGCGCGCATTGCGGCGCTGTTCCGCACCACGCCGCAGGCGCTGACGGGTTTGCTCGTCGCCATCGCCATTCCGGCGATCCTGCTGGCGCTGCTGGTCGGCGTGCCGGCGGCGGTCGAGGCGCTGCTGGTGCAGGTGGAGGGACTGCCGCGGTTCGCGGTGAACACCATCTGCTGCGCGTTTCGCCTGTCCGGGCTGCTGCTGGGCGTCTATGCGGTTTGCCGGCTGAAGCTGGTGCGGCGCCTCTGCATGTACCGCGGCGCGGCGAGCAAGGTGCTCAATGCCTATGAGGCGTATGGGCGGGAACTGACGCCGGAGGAGGTCGTCCTTTCGCCGCGGCTGACCGACCGCAGCGACGGCGCGTTCTGGATTGCCGTGCTGCTGGTGGCGCTGATCGCCTTCGCGGCGCACCGCACGTACGGACTGGCGGCGCAGCTGGGCTATCGTGCCGGCGTGCTGCTGGCGGCTGCCGCGGTGGTGGGGGAGATCGTCCGCGCGCTGGAGCGCGCCCACCCCAACGGCATCGGCGCGACGCTGCGCGTGCCGCTGGTCAGCCTGCAGCACCTGTTCACCATTGAACCGCACGCGCAGATGATCGAGGTGGCGCTGTGTGCCTTCCACGCCGCGTGCGACGGCGACGAGGAGGGCGCGGAGGAATGACCGAACCCTGCGGCGCCGGCTTCCCTCGCCGTATTCGGGGGACAATCGCGGCGGGAGCGCTTCCCGCACGACCATAGAAGGGGTAATCGACCATGACCATCGGTGAATGGCTTCGCCATGCGGGCGACGTGCTGACCGAGTCCGGTTGTCCGGACCCGCAGATCGACGCCAAGTGGATTGCGGAGGACACGCTCGGCCTGACGCGCACGGAGCTGCACTTTGAATCCACGCGCGCCGTCGACGACGCGGAGCTCGAACGGCTCGACGAGCGCCTCAGGCGCCGCGCCGAGGGCGAGCCGGTGCAGTACATCCTGCACAGCGCCTATTTCATGGGGCTGAAGTTTTACGTCGACGACCGCGTGCTGATCCCGCGTCAGGATACGGAGACGCTGGTAGAGGCGGTGATCGTCGCCCTGCACGAGCTGGAGTCGCCGGATGTGCTGGACCTCTGCGCCGGCAGCGGCGCGATCGGCCTGTCGGTCAAGACGCTGATTCCGTCGGCGAACGTGACGCTGACGGACATCAGCCGCGACGCGCTCGAGGTTGCCCGGCGCAACGCCCACGACCTCAACGCCGACGTCGAAGTCCGCCACGGCGACCTGTTCCGCGCCGTCGGGCGCGACCGCTTCGACCTGATCGCCTCCAACCCGCCGTACATCCCGCACGCGGACCTCGCGTCCCTGCAGCGCGAGGTGAAGCGCGAGCCGGCGCTGGCGCTCGACGGCGGATCGGACGGGCTCGAGGTCTATCGCCGCATCGCTGCGGAGGCGGGCGCGCACCTCAAGCCGGGCGGATACCTCTACCTCGAGGTCGGTATCGGCGAGGCGGACCGCGTGCTGGAACTGGTGCAGGAGGGCGTCGAGTGCGCCCAGTCCGGCATCCTCAACGACCTCAACGGCATTCCGCGCGTCGTCTGGGCGAGGAGCGTGTGATCTTGCAGGAGAATTTCAACGAAACCGAACGCATCGCGCGCCAGCTCGAGGCGATCGAGGCGCGCTATGAAGAACTGTCCATCCGCGTCATGCAGCCGGAGGTCATCGCCGACGGCGCGCTCTTTGCGCGCCTGATGCGCGAACACAGCGAGCTGAGCGAGCTCAACGATCTGGCTGTCGGCTACCGCAGGCTGCGCGGCGAGATCGACGGCGCGCGGGAGATGCTCGACGATCCGGAGCTGGGGGAGATGGCGGCGGAGGAACTGCGCCAGCTCGAGAGCCAGCTGGCGGAGAAGGCGCAGGAGGCGCGGCTGGCGCTGCTGCCCAGGGATCCCGACGACCGCAAGAACGCGCTGGTCGAGGTGCGCGCCGGCGCGGGCGGCGACGAGGCGGGGCTGTTCGGCGCGCAGCTGGTGCGCATGTACGCCCGCTACGCCGAGCGCCGCGGCTGGAAGGCCGAGCTGGTCGAGGACGGCAGCAACGAGATCGGCGGCATCAAGGAGAGCACGCTGCTGATTCAGGGCGCCGACGTGTTTCGCCGGCTCAAGTTCGAGTCCGGCGTGCACCGCGTGCAGCGCGTGCCGGTCACGGAGTCGTCCGGGCGCATCCATACCTCTACGGCGACGGTCGCGGTGCTGCCCGAGGCGGAGGACGTGGAGATCGAAATCAATCCCGCCGACCTGCGCATCGACACCTATCGCGCCTCCGGCGCCGGCGGCCAGCACGTCAACCGCACCGATTCCGCCGTGCGCATCACGCACATTCCCACCGGGCTGGTCGTCACCAGCCAGGACCAGCGCAGCCAGATTCAGAACCGCGAGCGCGCCATGCGTGTGCTGAAATCGCGCCTCTATGAGCTCGAGCGCGAGCGGCAGGACAGCGATTACGCCAGCCGCCGCCGCCTGCAGGTCGGCACCGGCGATCGCTCCGAGCGCATCCGCACGTACAACTTTCCGCAAGGACGCGTCACCGACCACCGCATCGGGCTGACGCTGTATAAAATCAACGAGATCATGGACGGCGACCTCGACGAGATCATCGATGCGCTGACCCTCGCCGAGCAGACCGCGCGCATCGAGCGGCAGAGCGCCGGCGAAGTCTGAACTGCTGGCGTTCCAAGGCGCGCAACCGGGCGCCCGCGGCGTCGTCTGCCCAAGGAAAAAAGGAGATCCTTCCATTGAAAACCCGCGTTCTTCCCGCCGGCGACGCCGCCATCTGCGAGGCGGCGTCGGTCATTCGTTCGGGCCAGCTGGTCGCGTTTCCCACCGAGACGGTCTACGGACTCGGCGCCAACGGCCTCGATTCGGAGGCGGTCAGCCGCATCTTTGAGGCCAAGGGCAGGCCCGGCGACAATCCGCTGATCCTGCACATCAGCCGCGCCGACCAGCTGCGCCCGCTGATCGCGGGAGAGCCGTCCGAGCTCGCCCGCCGCATGATGGACGCCTTCTGGCCGGGTCCGCTGACGATGATCTTTCCCAAGTCCGCATGCGTGCCGCCGGAGGTCACCGCCGGTCTGGACACGGTTGCCATTCGCCTGCCGCTGCATCCCGTGGCGCGCAAGCTCATCGCCGCCGCCGGCGTGCCGATCGCCGCGCCGAGCGCCAATCGCTCCGGGCGTCCCAGCCCCACCGCCGCGGCGCACGTGCTCGAGGACATGGACGGGCGCATCCCGATGATCCTCGACGGCGGCGCGTGCGCGGTGGGGCTGGAGTCCACCGTGGTGGACATGACCGGAACCGCGCCGCGCATCCTCCGCCCCGGCGGAGTGACCGCCGAGCAGGTCGAGCGCGTGTGCGGTTCCGGCGAAGTCGATCCCGCCGTGATGCGCCCGCTGGCGGAGGGCGAACGACCGCGCTCGCCGGGCATGAAGTACCGCCACTACGCGCCGTCGGGCGATCTGACCATCTATGAAGGCGGGGAAGGCGATGTGATCGCCGCCATTTCGGCGGCGTACGATCGCGCGCTCGCCGAGGGCCGCCGCCCACTGATCTTCGCGCTGGACCGCCACCTCGCCGCCTATGGCGCGCGCCGCGTGGAGTCGCTGGGCGCGGACGAGGCCGCCATGGCGCACCGCATATTCGCCGTGCTGCGCGATGCCGACGCGCTGGGCGCGGACGTGCTGTTTTCCGAGGCGGTCGAGGCGCGCGGGCTGGGGCTGGCGGTGATGAACCGCCTTGGTCGCGCGGCGGCGTTTCACATCGTGGAAGTATAGGGCGGCGGCGCGCGAAGGCACGCAGACGGTTGCCAGCGCTGGACGTCGCCTGTGCAGACATCGCCGGAGATCAGTGTGCGCGGCGATGAGGTCTCCGCGCCGCTGGACGTCGCCTGTGCAGAAATCGCCGCCGCGCGCAGGCTGTGTAACCAGCTGCAGGCGTCTTTCCGAGTATAAGCCGGCGGCGCGCGGGTGGAAGGCGGGAAGCGCGGAGTGCCGTCCAGACACAGGTGGGAAAGCGCGCTGTGCGCAGCGATGACCGATGCAAGGCCGGGCGCGCAGACCGGCTGGTCGCCCGTGCGGTGGGCGGGGCGGCGAAAGGGCGCTTCGGACATACGGGACGGCATTGGAGGAGGGAATCGGATGATCGCATGGTTGCTTCTGCCGGCGGCGTTCGCCGTGCTGCGCATGGCGACGCGCAAGTACATCTTCAGCGCGCTGACCTCGCTTGCGTGTGCGGCGCTGGCGCTCGCGGGCGGCGCGCCGGTGCTGGCGGCGGCGCTGGCGGTGTCCGCGGTCGGCGATTACTTCATGGCGCACAAGGGTGAGCGCGAGACGGTGTATGCGCTGGGCATCGGCGGCTTTTTCATCGGGCATGCGCTGCTGATCGCCTACGCACTGCCGCGCGTCCAACCGCGCGCGTGGCATTGGGCCGTGCTGGCGGCGCTCGCCGTGCTGTACGGTGTCTATTTCCTGCGCCGCGTCCTGCCGCGCATGCCGAAGTCGCTGCGCCTGCCAGGCGGGCTGTACACCGCCATCAGCGTTGCCGGCTTTGGCTGCGCGCTGATGACCGGTTCGGCGTGGTATGCCATCGGCGTGGGACTGCTGCTGTTTTCGGACACGATGATCGCCGAGAAGGACTTCCTCGGTCGCCGCGGTGTCGCGGCGCTGATTCTGCCAACATACTATCTCTGCCACGTGCTGGTGACGCTGAGCGCGCTGCTCTGAGGCGCCGCGCGGGCAGGGAATGCGCATAAATATCCGAAAAAGACAAAAAACGCAAATGGAGGGCTGCAAAAGATGCCGAAATACGCCGTTGGCGTGGACTTTGGCACGCTGTCCGCGCGCGCGCTGGTCGCAGAGATCGGCACCGGGCGCGAACTCGGCGCCGCCACGATGGACTATCCCCACGCCGTCATGACCCGCGCGCTGCCCGACGGCACGCCGCTCAAGCCGGACTGGGCGCTTCAGCACCCGCAGGACTATCTCGACTGCCTCGGCTGCATCGTGCCGGAGGCGCTGCGCCTGAGCGGCGTCGCGCCGGAGGACGTCGTCGGCGTCGGCGTGGACTGCACGGCGAGCACGTCGCTGCCGGTCGATGCCGGCGGTGTGCCGCTGTGCCTGCATCCCGCGTTCGCGTCCGCGCCGCATGCGTGGCCGATGCTCTGGAAGCACCACGCCGCGCAGCGCTACGCCACGCGCATGCAGGCGGTCGCTGAGGCGCGCGGCGAGGCGTTTCTGGCGCGCTATGGCGGCAGGATTTCCTCCGAGTGGCTGTTTCCCAAGCTCTGGCAGATCCTCGACGAGGCGCCGGAGATCTATGCCGCCGCCGACCGCTTTGTCGAGGCGGGCGACTGGATCGTGTTCAAGCTCACCGGACAGGAGCGCCGTTCGGCGTCGATAGCCGGCTACAAGGCGTTCTGGCACAAGCGCGACGGCTATCCGTCCGAGGCGTTCTTCGGCGCGCTCGATCCGCGCTTTGCGCGCGTGGTGGACGAAAAGCTCTCGCGCGCCCTGTTTCCCGCCGGCAGCCGCGCGGGCGGGCTGGACGAATTCGGCGCGCGCCTGACCGGCTTGCCCGTGGGCACCGCCGTCGCTGTGGCGAACATCGATGCCCACGTCTCGCTGCCGCCGGCGGGTCTGGTGGAGCCGGGACGGCTGCTGATGATCCTCGGCACCTCGACGTGCCATATCGTGCTCGGCGAGCAGGAGCGCGCGGTGCCCGGCATCTGCGGCGTCGTCGAGGACGGCGTCGTGCCGGGGCTGTTCGGCTACGAGGCGGGGCAGAGCTGCTGCGGCGACCACTTCAAGTGGCTGACGGAGAACTTCGTGCCGCGCGCCCTCGCCGACGAGGCGGACGCGCGCGGCATCGGGCTGCACGAATTGCTCACCGAGCGGGCGTCGGCGCTGCGGCCCGGCGAGAGCGGGCTGGTGGCGCTGGACTGGTGGAACGGCAACCGCTCGGTGCTGGTGGACATGGACCTGACCGGGCTGATGATCGGCATGACGCTGGCGACGCGCCCCGAGGAGATCTACCGCGCCCTGATCGAGGCCACCGCCTACGGCACGCGCGCCATCGTCGAGAACTTCGAGGCGCACGGCGTCCGCGTCGACGCGCTGTATGCCTGCGGCGGCATCGCCAAAAAGAACCCGCTGATGATGCAGATCTACGCCGACGTGCTCCAGCGCGAGATCCGCGTGGCGCGCTCGTCGCAGGCGCCGGCGCTGGGCAGCGCGATGTTCGGCGCGGTCGCGGCGGGACGCGAGGCCGGCGGCTATGGCAGCATCGTCGAGGCGGCGCGCGCGATGGGCGGCGTCGACTGCCATGGATACGTGCCCGACGCGGCGTCCGCGCGGGTCTACGACGCGCTCTACGCCGAATACCGCACGCTGCACGACCTCTTTGGACGCGGCGGCTGCGACGCGATGAAGCGGCTCAAGCGCATTCGCGACGCCGCAGTCGATGCGCGGAACGGCGAGCGCTAGGTACGGCTGGATCATTTTGGCGCGCCGGAAGCGCGAAAGGCGCCCTGACTGGATGGAGTCGGGGCGCTTTTGTTTGACCAAACGGTCGGGAAGATGGCTCGAGGCTGAAGCGCGTCCGGCAGGCGGGAACGGGACGGGGCTTTCCGAGATGGCGATGGCATGGCGTGCTTAAAGAGAGAGCGGACGGGATGCCGCCCGCGGGAAGGATTCGCGGAAAAATGGCGACGCGCAGAGCGCTGACAAGACCTACAACTGCAAAAATTGCCCAAATAGGAAAGAAATCGGAGGCAGTTTTCGCTTCCTGCGTCAGCGCACTTGCATCCTTGCCTTGCAGACCTTCTCGACGATCTGACAGCCTGTTGGCTTTGTCGATATCCTGCGCGCCGCCGGTCTCCATTCGACAGGGGGCGCGCAGCTTGCCCAAAGGTCCTTTTGACAGTCTGAGAACCTCCAACTTTCATTCGACCGGCGGCGCGGTCGGAGCGCTGATAAGACACAAACGCAAAAATCGCCCCGATGGTTGAGCGAATCGGAGCGATTTTTGCGTTTTTCGTCGGCAGCGGACTCATCCGGTCGCTTACGGCGAAGCAACTCCCTTGGACGCAAGCCAGCCGCTTCGGCTTGCGGACTTTTTCAACGCGCTGTCGCCGCGCTGCCGGCTGGATGAAAAGGCGCGGTTCCCGTTGCGTCGCCAAGAACCGCGCTCTCGCGGCAGGGCGTGCGGGGCGCTAGGCGAGCACTCGCCGTCCCCATGAAAAGGCGTTTCGGTAGTAACCCGACGCCAGCGAACTGGCGACGACCTGTCCCGCGCTCGCGGAGGCGTGCACGAAATAGCCGCCGCCCACGTAGATGCCCGTGTGGTCGACGAGACTGCCGTCGGACTTCGTGTCGAAGCAGACGATGTCGCCGGGCGCAAGGCTTTCGGTGTTGGTGATCGCGGCGAAGTCGCCGTCGAATCCCTGCGCGCGCGGCGAGGGCGACAGCACGACGCCCGCCTGCGCGAAGCAGTACGCCACGAAGCTGCCCGCGTCAAAGCGCTCCGGCGGCTGCGGATCGTCGGAATAGGCGGCGCCGCAGAGCGATTTGGCGAGGGCGATCACCGTGCCGGCGCGGTTGGATCGCGGCGCGCCGCCGTCCTCGCCGGCGTCCTCGGGCGCCTGCGGCGGCTGCTGGGAGAGCGCGGATGCCGGCACATAGCCCGCCGCGTTTCCTTCGATGCGGAAAAAGCTGCCGTCGCGACCGACGATGGACACCGCCGTGCCCGCGGGAACCGTGCCCAGGCGCTGCGACGCGCTGTCGGCTGCGGCGTACACCGGCGCCGCCTGCGCCGCGTACGCCTCGATGGGGTCGCACAGCGTCAGGAAGCGCAGCGGGATGAACGCGCTGGCGTCCGCGCGCGTGACCAGCGCCCAATCGCCGTCGATTGCCGACAGCTCGCAGGAGAGCCCTTCGGGCACGCCGACCGACGCCGCTGCGTGGTCGGGATAGCTGTAGAGTTTCGCGTCCTCGTTGATGTAGCAGGCGACGGAGGCCAGGGCGGAACCGCTCAGCAGCGCGGCGGCTGCCAGCGCCGCCAGCACCGCGCGGATCGTCCGGCGCAGGCGAAAACGCATGCCGTTCATCCCTCCCTTCACAGCCATTCTCACTCTATTATATTACATGAATGTGTCAAAATCAATGGATTTGCGGGAGAAATGAAGAATTTTTTACAGAATCGAGACTGACAGGCGAGATGGCGTCGCGATTTTGTCGCAAAACCGTCACCGAACGGGCGTGCTGGCGTCTGTGGGGCGGAAGGTGTGACTGATGCGATTTTGCAGCTTGTACTGCTTGGGCGTCATGCCGGTGACCTTCTTGAACTGACGGATGAAGTGGTAGATGTTGGTGTAGCCGCTCTTTTCCGCCGCCGCGCTGACGGAGCACCCGCACATCAGGTTCGTGCGGGCGCGCTCGATGCGGATGGCGATCAGGTCGCGGTTGGGCGTGATGCCGAAGCACTTGCGGTACAGCGGATAGAAATAGGATTCGCTCAGATATATCTGGCTCGCCATCTCGGCGACGGTCCAGTCGTACTCCGGGTGCTCGAGGATGCGGAAGCGCAGCTCGCGCAGGCGCATGATGACGCTGTAATCGAGGTTATTGATGCGCGACTGCAGGTTGAGCTGGCGCGCCAGATTGATGCACAGTTCGCGCACCTTCAACTCCAGATAGTCCTCGCGAAACAGCCCCTTGTCGTGATAGGTCATGGAGATTTGCTGCAGGATGGCGGAAATCTCCTCGGCGTTTTGCAGCGAATAGAGCTGATTCGGGGGCAACCCATAGCGCTCGAGCAGCCCGGCGACGTCGCCGTCCAGATGAAACCAGTGGTGCAGCAGCTCCTCCCGGCAGGTGTAGGAATGGGGGATATTCGGCTCCAGAATCAGCAGCGAGCCCCACGACGTGCGGTGCGTCTCGCCCAGAAATGTCAGGTCGATTTCCGAAAAATACTGGGCAATGATGTAAAATGGCACGCCGTCGTCGCGGACCAGCTGCATGCCCCGATTCTCTACCCAGTTGCACTGCGCTTCGAGCACGGTCAGCATCGCGTGCACCTCCATTCGGCTATATTATACCGCCGATCATAGGATATGTCAACTTTATCATTGCATAACACATTGCGAATGCTGCAAAAACGGCCTATAATAAGCCTTAGTAAAGAGAAAATCCTTAATTCGATTGGGCGAAGATGCCGATTTTTCCCGCGAATTTTGAGGGCTTTCTCGATCAAATTGGAAGGCGATTGTTCGCGGACGCGAAATCGGTTCGTGAGCGATTTGTCAATTTTTTCCTCGCGTGAGGGAAACCGGAACCCGACACAATTCGACAAGGAAAGGATGGAATCCCATGAAGAAGCTGCTGACCATGCTCCTGACCATTGCCATGCTGGCGGCGCTGGCGGTTCCCGCCATGGCGGAAGAGCCCGTGTCCATCGAGATGTGGACGCTGTTTACCGGCGACGACGGCACCACAATGCAGGCGATCGTCGACGCCTACAACGCCTCGCAGGACCGCGTGACGCTCACGCACGTGGCGGTTGACCGCGAAAACCTGTACACCAAGCTCGCGCTCGCCATGAGCGACGAGGCGGCGCTGCCGGAGGTCTTTGTGACCTATTCCTACGACGTGCCCAACTTCGTCGGCCTGGGTTACATCCAGCCGGTCGAGGATCTGCTGGCTGCGTATCCGGACTTCGACTTCGCCATTGACAAGTATCACGACGCCTGCGCGACGCTGAACTACTACGACGGCACGCGCTACTGCGTGTCGCTCGACTTCCCGACCTGGGGCATGTACGTCAACACCGCGCTCGCCGAGCAGTATTGCCCGGAGGTGCTCGAGGACAACAGCGTCACCTGGGACGAGATCATGGCTGTCGGCGCGAGCCTGCAGGAGCAGGGCGTCGAGGACGTCTCCGTGATGGCGGGCAGCTGGGACCGCAACGACCTGCTGAACTCCTACCTCGATCTCGCCGGCACCTACGCCTCTGAGGACGGCACGACGCTGGAGCTGAACAAGGACGCCGTGGTCGAGGCGCTGAACACCTGGAAGACCGCGTTCGATGCCGGCTATCTCTGGGAGGAAGGCGAGGACCCGATGTCGATGTTCGCGCTCGAGGAGTGCATCTTCGTCACCGGCGGTACTTGGAACATGAACGCGATCAACGAGTACGGCTTTGACTTCACCTTCATCGCGCCGCCGCAGTTCTCCGCGGACGACACGCCCACGCTGTTCGGCGCTTCTCACGCCTTCATGCTGCCGACGCGCTCGTACACCGAGGACGAGAGCTACGCCGTCGCTTCCTTCATGCACTACTTCTACGAGCACTCCATCGACTGGGCGCAGGCGGGCTCGATCGTCGCCTCGAAGGCGACCGCGGAGAGCGAGGAATATCAGGCGATGCCGCAGGCATTCGTCGCCGAGAACTATTCCATCTCCAACCCGAACTTCACCTATTCGCAGATCCTGTTCGACGTGCTGGACGGCCTTGACTGGGAGGCGGTCTACGGGCGCATGACGCCGGAAGAGTACGCCGATGCGTGGCAGACGCAGGCACAGGAGCGGATCAACGCGCAGTGAGGCGCGGCAATATCCGCATTGCGGGACCGGGCGGTTGCCCGGTCCCGCAAAAACGTAACGGAGGTGAATCCACGTGAAAGCAAAATTGGCGGCGCACCGCCCGCTGCGGCCCTACGCCCGCTGGATTCCGCTGGCGTTTCTGGCACCTCATCTGCTGGTGTTTTGCTGCTTTAACATTTTCCCCATCCTCACGGGCATCTTCGCCTCGCTGACGAAGTGGACGCTCGGAGAGATGCCCCAGTGGGTCGGACTGGCCAACTACGCCAACCTGCTGACCAACCCCGAGTCGATCTACTATTGGCAGCTGCGCTGGGGGCTGTTGAACACGGTCAAATTCGTGGTGTTCTGCGTGCCCTTCCGCATCCTCGTGCCGCTGGCGTTCGCGCTGGTGCTGAGCAGCAAGTGCCGCGGGCACAAGGTGCTGCAGGCGTGCTACTATCTGCCGTCGCTGCTGTCGCTGTCGGTGGTGATGGTCTCCTGGCTGTACATGTTCGACAGCAACGCCGGCATCGTCAACACGCTGCTGGGATTGGGCAAGTTCCGCTGGACGACCACGGAGCCGTACAACTGGATCGCGCTGATCTTCATCACCGTCTGGTGGGGCTGCGGCGGCAACCTCATCATCTATCAGTCGGCGATCGCCGGCGTCTCGCAGGAGATCCTCGAGGCGACGTCGGTGGACGGCGCGAACGCGTTCCAGCGCTGCATCCACATTACGCTGCCCTCGATCAAGTTCCCGCTGCAGTATACCATCATCACCAGCGTGATCGCCGAGTTTGGCATCTGGGGTCAGCCCGACATGTTCAACGGCGGCGGTCCCACGCTGGAGGTCGTCAACGGCGTCAATCACCAGTCCAACAAGATGCTCATGCAGTACATCGCGGAGAGCGGCTTTGGCAGTTCGGGCGTCAACGCGGGCGTCGCCTCGTCGATGGCGCTGATCCTCGGCCTGATTATCTTCGCGGTATCCATGCTGCAGTTCCGCGCCATGCGCCGCGGCAACGACTGAGAGGGGGAGGAACATGACCGGTATGAAAGCCCGGCGGCGCACGCCGCTGGAATCCCTGAAGCGGAATTGGCGGAGCTGGCTGCTGTCGCTGGCGCTGTTCGTCATCGCGGCGATCTGGCTGTGCCCGATGTTCTTTTCCTTTTTTGCGTCGTTCAAGACCAACGTCGAGATGAAGCGCTATCCCAAGTACCGCAACATCGTGCCGCTGGAGTGGACGCTGGAAAACTATGAGTTTACGTGGAACAACGCCGCGGCGCCGTTTATGAACATGGTGCTCAATTCGTTCATCGTCTCGGTCACCACGGTCGTGCTCGTGTTGGTGATCGCCTCCATGTCGGCATACGCCTACGAGAGGTTGGAATTCCGCGGCAAGGAAAAGCTGTTCTGGGCGCTGTTTGGCCTGAGCATGATTCCCGGCGTCGTCTCGCTGGTGCCGCAGTATTACCTCTACGACGCACTCGGCTGGACCAACGAGCTGATCTGCCTGATCACGCCGTATCTGGGCAACGTGTTCTACATTTTCCTGCTGCGCAACTTCATGCACGGCATTCCCAAGGATCTGGACGAATCCGCGCGCATCGACGGAGCGAACGACTTTGTCATCTATTCGCGCATCGTCATTCCCTGCATGGTGCCGGCGATGATGGTTGTGGCGCTGTTCTCCTTCACCGGCTCGTGGAACGACCTGATGTGGCCCTCGCTGGCGATCACCTCGCCGAACAAGCTGACGCTGACGTCCGGAATCCGCCTGATCAACGATTCCTACGGCGGGCGCTACGAGCGCATCCTCGCCGCCTGCATGCTGACGATGATCCCGACGGTGCTCCTCTTCCTCATCGCGCGCAAGTATTTCCTGCAGGGACTGCAGCTCAGCGCGGCAGTCAAAGGGTAAGAAAAAGAAAGTAGGCAACTCGACATGGCGTTGATGCATGTAAACTGTTATTCCAAGGTTCTGCGCCAGCACATATCGCTGGACGTGCTCCTGCCCACGGAATTTGAAAGGTACCATTTCCCGCCGGAGTACAAGTGGCCCACGCTGTACCTGCTGCACGGCCTGTCGGACGATCACACCGTCTGGCAGCGCTGGAGCTCGCTGGAGCTGAAGCTCAGCGGACTGCCGCTGGCGGTCGTGATGCCGACGACGCTGCGGGGTTTCTACACGGACATGAAGTATGGCCCTGCCTACTTCACCTTTCTCAGCCAGGAACTTCCGGGCATGTGCGAGCAGTTCTTTCACCTCTCCACGCGGCGCGAGGATCGCTTTGCCGCGGGGCTGTCGATGGGCGGCTACGGCGCCTTCAAGCTGGGACTGCTGTGCCCGGATCGCTTTTCGGCAGTCGCCAGCCTTTCCGGAGCGCTCGACGTGGTCGGCAGCAGCGGCTATGCCTTCGATTACGACACCATCCTGCCGGAATATCCGATCATCTTCGGCGAGCGGGAGGAGGCGCTCGGCAGCGAAAACGACCTCTTCGCCGTCGCGCGGCGCGCCGCGGAGTCCGGCGCGCGCCTGCCGAAGATGTTCATGTGGTGCGGCACGGAGGACAAGCTGTACCGCGAGAACCGGCGCTTCAACGAATGCTTCGGTCAGGCGCTGGGCATCGAGTACCACGAATGCCCCGGTTCACACGAATGGAGGTATTGGGACCAGCACATCAGCGACGTGCTCGACTGGCTTCCGCTGCGCAGCCGCGAGCTGCCCGGCGCGGTTGCGCTGTGATCGCGCGGCGGAAAGCCCTTTGCACGGCGGCTCGCTGCTTCCCGGAATGAACTTCGGGGGAAAAGCGGCGGCCTGCGCCGCGCGCGCAAAGCGCTGGCGCCGCGGCGCAGGCGACTGATCCGGCGCGCGGAAGACGCGGCGGAAAGTCCGTTCGATTGCGCCGTGCGCGGCGCTGCCTGTCCCGTGCGCGGCGAGGAAGCGCAAAAGAATTGCCCTGACCGGTGAGGATCAGGGCAATTCTTTGCGTCCGCCGTCCACTGAGCCGCGCCGAGCGCATTGCGTTCGTCCGCGAAGCGCCGGCGCCCTCTGCCGTGCAGGCGCGTCGACCGCAGGACGCGCAGGTCTGAGTGAGCGCGCATCTTCCTGAAAGAGAAGTTCTCGCGGCACGCCAACCGCAGGTCACGCGGAAAGCTGGGCGTGCGCGCTTCATCGCGCTGTGCGCGCAACGGCTGCGCCGCGTTCAGCCGCGCGAACGCGCGGCGCAGAGCGCTGACAACGCCTACAACCGCAAAAATTGCCGAAATAAGAAAGAAATCGGAGGCAATTTTCGCTTCCAGCGTCAGCCGCACTTGTATCCTTGGCTTGCAGGCTTTTTCAAGGCTCTGACAGCCTGCTGACTCTGTCAACATCCTGAGCCGCGCGAATGCGTAGCGGTTTGTCGGCATGGCGGCGATGCGCTCGCTCAGGCGGCTTCGGGAAGCTTGCAGACGTGGACCCACGTGCCGCCGGAGAGCGATTCCAGTTCCGGCAGCGTCAGCTCGATGGCGCTGTTCGCGCTGCCGCAGGCGGGGAACACCGTCTCGAAGCGCTTGAGCGATTCGTCCAGATAGACCTTCACGCCGTCGTTGACGGCAAACGGGCAGACGCCGCCCACCGCGTGACCGACCAGCGCCACCGCCTCGTCGGGGGTCAGCATCTTGGCCTTGGTGTGAAACTGCGCCTTGAAGCGCGCGTTGTCCACCCGCGCGTCGCCTGCCGCGACGACCAGCACCGCGCCGCCGTCGACCATGAACGACAGCGTCTTGGCGATCCGCGCCGGCTCGCAGCCCACCGCTTCCGCCGCCAGCGCGACCGTGGCGCTGGAGACGTCAAATTCGAGGATTCGCTCCTCCATGTTCCGTTCGCGCATGAACGCGCGCACGCGCTCGATCGACATCGACATCCCTCTTTCGCGCGGCGGCGTATCGTTATTCAGCCGCGCTGCCCGTCATTATAGCAAAAACAGCGTCCTTTTGCAAGCGCCGCCGGGAGAAATGTGCGCGATTCGGCGCGCGGGCACGCTTTTCGCGCCGCTTGTCTTGCGCGGACGGTGAAAAGATGGTACAATAGATGGGCTAAACCGCCGCCCTGCGCGGCGATGGGGAGGAATGGCTGTGGAAGAGCGGGGCGTTCGGCT
>CALVPU010000204.1 GCA_944353735.1 uncultured Eubacteriales bacterium
GGCGGCATCACCAGCTTCATCATGCTGACGATGATGATCCCGGGCGACCTGACGATGATTTCCATCTACCAGCTCAACCGCGATCTGGGGTTGCTGATCTTTTATGTGTGGTTGATCATCAACGGCCTGATCGCCGGCTCGAGCATCCTGCTGATGCGCAACTACTTTAAGTCCATCAGCTACACGCTGGCGGAATCCGCGCGCATCGACGGCGCGTCCGAGCTGCGCATCTTCGCGGGCATCTTCCTGCCAATTTCGCTGCCCGGTCTGGCGACGGTGTTCTTCATGGACTTCGTCTCCCGCTGGAACAGCATCACCATTCCGGCGGCGATCCTGACCGACGAGTCGATGTACACGCTGCCGCTGAAGCTCAAGGCGATGATTCTGAGCACCAATTCCGTTTCCGGTACGGCGCAGATCCCGGAGAACGCCATCATGGCGGCGATCGTCATCACAGCGCTTCCGCTGCTGTTGATCTACGTGTTCGCCCAGAAGTTCCTGCTCTCCGGACTGAACCTCGGCGCGACGAAGGAGTGACGGTCCATGCAGACGATTGCATTCGAGCGCTTTATCCGCAAGGATGAGGAGCGCACCTATTTTACGATCCCGTTCGAAGTGCCCGAGGGCATCGAGCGCCTCGACATCCGCTACGATTACCCGCGCCGCGTGCCGCGCGAAGAGGACGGCGCCACCATCGTCGAGGAGGTCAACATCGTCGATCTGGCGCTGACCGCCGGCGACGGCGAGTACGTCGGCGCGTCCGGCTCTGACCGCACGCACATCTACATCTCCGCTTACGAAAGCGCGCAGGGCTATGCTGCCGTGCCCATCGCCGCGGGCACGTGGCAGGTCATTGTCGGCGCCTACAAGGTCGCGCCCGAGGGCGTGACGGTGCGCTACGAGGTGACGCTGACGGAAAAGCAGATGCGCCGCTTTCAGGGCGACACGCATATGCACACCACCGGCTCCGACGGCGTGCTGGCGACGGCGGAACTGGTCGACCTGTGCCGCAGGCAGCGCCTCGATTTCGCCATCATCACCGACCACAACAACTATTCCGGCAACGACCATCTGCCGGCGCCAAGCGACATGACCGTGATTCCCGGCGCGGAGTGGACGCATTACAACGGTCACGCCGGATTCCTCGGCGTGCGCCGTCCCTACCGCAGCCCGTTCTGCGTCAACACGCGCGAACAGGCGCGCGCGCAAATCGAGGAAGCGCGCCGCGCGGGGGCGATGATCGTCGTCAACCATCCCTTCTGCCAGCCGGAGTGCGGCTGGAAGTGGGGCTTTGACCTCGCGCCGTACGACGCCGTCGAGATCTGGAACGGCGCGCTGATGCTGGACAACGAGAACACCCGCTGTCTAGCGTGGTGGCATGCGCAGCTGTGCGCCGGTCGGCGCATTGCGATCACCGGCGGCAGCGACTTCCACCGCCCGGGACCGCTGTCGCTGCCCGGCGTGCCCTGCACCTGCGTCTACGCGATGTCGCGCAGTCCGGAGGACCTGCTCGGCGCGCTGCGCGCCGGGCGCGGCTACGTGAAGATGTCGCCGGACGCGCCGGACGTCGACGTCCGTGCCGGCGAGGCGATGCTGGGCGGCTGCGCGCCCGGGAACGCGCATGTCATGGCGCGGTTCGAGCGGCTGCGCGGCGGCGACCGCGTCGTCGCGATCACGGACCGCGGCGAGGAAGCGCATACCTGCCCGCCCGGCGGTTGCGCGATGACGCTCGAGCTGCGCGGCGAAGCGGCGAAGTTCATGCGCTTCGAGGTTATTCGCACGCTCGCCAACGGCCTGCCGCCGGTGCGCGTGCTGGTCTCCAATCCCATTTACTTCGATACGGAGGACTGATATGCAGATCCGCAGGGTGATCCTCGTCTTTAAGACGCACTTTGACATCGGCTTTACGAAGCTCTCGCGCGAGATCCTTGACGATTACGCCGGCGAGATGCTCGACCGCGTGGCGGCGACGTGCGAGGCGACGCGCGGCATGGGCGGACTCGCCTATGTCTGGACGATGCCGGCATGGCCGCTGGCGGAGGTCCGCCGGCGCGTTTCCGGCGAGCGCGCCGCGATGCTCGATGCGCTGATCGCGCGCGGACAGGTCGCCTGGCACGCGCTGCCGTACACGTCGCACTACGACTTTGCCGGCGCAGCGGACGCCGTGTGGGGGCTGCGCTATGCCCGCGAGCTGAGCGAGCGCTACGGCGCGCCGCTGCGCCGCGCGGCGAAGATGACGGATGTGCCCGGACACGGTCGCTTTCTGCCCGAGCTCCTTGCGAGCGCGGGCATTCGGTTTTTGCATCTGGGATGCAACGAGTTTGCCAAGCCGCCGGAGGTGCCGCAGATCTTCTGGTGGGAAGCGCCTTCGGGCAAGCGCGTGCTGACGATGTACAACTGTGGCTACGGCACGCCGCTGTACGCGCCGGAGGACTGGCGCTTCTCCACGTGGATGGCGCTGATGAACACGCAGGACAATTCCGGTCCGCAGACGGCGGAGATCGTCGCCGACCTGCGCGGGCGTCTGGCGGCGCGCTATCCCGGCGCGGAGATCGTCTGCGGCACGCTCGACGACGTATGGGACGCGCTCTCCCGCGAGGACCTTTCTGGGCTGCCCGTCGTCCGTCAGGACTTGGCGGACACGTGGATTCACGGCGTCGCCAGCTATCCGCGCGAAGCGGGGCAGGTGCGGAGGCTGCGCGGGCGTCTGGCGCGCGCCGAGCGGGCGCTGGCAAGCGGCGCGCGTTCCGGAGATGCCGCGCAGGCGTGTGCGGACACCGCGCGCGCATGGGATGCACTGGCGCTGTTCGCCGAGCACACGTGGGGGCTCGACGTCAAGACGTGGCTGGGCGCGATTCCGGACTACGAGGACTTTGACGCCTCTCGTCGCGCGCCCCCCAAGTGCGCGCGCATGGAGGCGTCGTGGCGCGAGCAGGCGCAGCGCGCAGAGACGGCGGAGCGCGCCTGTGCGGATGCCGAGCGGGCGCTGGGGCTGGCGCCGCCGCGCGCGTTTACATTTGACGGCGGAGCGCCGCTGCATGGCGAACAGGTTCTCGCCGGCGCGCGCTACCGGCTCGAGTTCTCGGCGGACACCGGCGCCGTTCACCGGCTCGTCGATGCCGTTCGCGGCGCAACGCTGCTCGAGGCGCGCGGCGAGGCGGGCGTGTTCGCCTATCGCTACGACCGCTATGGCGCCGACGACATGACCGAATACCTGCGCGCCTACGCCCGCCGCTTTCCGGCGTGGGGCGTCGAGGACAATGGCAGGATCAACTATCCCGAGTGCGCGCACGCGGTGCGGCGGCCCGCGTTCCGCGGCTGCGCGCGCAGCGGGCGGACGCTGCGCTTCGAGTACGTCGCGGCGGAGGGCGAGCGCTTTGGCGACGCCGGCGTCGTGGTGCTGTACGTCACGGTCCCGGAGGACGATTCGCCGGTGCGCGTGCGCGTCGAGCTGCGCGGCAAGCGCGCCACGCCCTACGTCGAGAGCGGGGCGCTGAGCCTGCCGCTGCCGGCGGCGAAGCGGTACTGGATCAACAAGTGCGGCGGCGTGATCGACCCGGCGGTGGACATCGCGCCCGGCGCGAACCACGCCTTCTACGCGCTGGAACACTTCGCCGCGGCGGAGGTCGAGGGCGCGGTGGTCGCCGTGGTCAGCCACGACTGCCCGCTGGTGAGCCTTGGCGAGAACGGCGTCTACGCCTATCGCCGCGAATACGCGCCCCACGCTCCGGAAATGCGCTTCTGCCTGTTCAACAACATGTGGGGCACAAACTTCCCCCAGTGGATCGAGGGCGACATGGCGTTCGAGTTCGACGTATTTTCCGAGACACCGGGCGCGATTGCGGAAATCTACGCGCGCGCCTGCGAGCTGGCGGAGAACCCCGATGGCGGACAGGCGGTGGAGCTGCCCTTTGCGCTCAGCGCCGGCCTGCGCGCCGTGTCCGTGCGCCTCGAGGGCGGCGCGGTGCGCCTGTGCCTGCAAAGCTGTGCGGCGGAACGCATTGAGGCGCGCATTGCCCGCGCGGGCTGGCGATTTGAGGAGGTCGACCTGCTCGGGCGGAAGCTCGGCGGCACATGGTCCGGCGAGGTGCGCACCGCGTTCGCGCCCTACGAGTTGCGCGCGTTCGATGCCTATCCCGCGGCGGAATGATCGCCTGAATCCCCTTGCGCCTCAGTCCGCGACCGGCGGACCGAGGCGCTTTTCCGGCGCGTTTGGACACAAAAGTTAACAGTGTGACGGGAATGCGCACAGAAATGTCAATTCATTCGCATTGCATCCCGCGGCGTTAGCGGTTATAATATTGAATAGCATGGTTCATTGCGCCTGTTTTTCGCCACAGGCGCCGCATGCGCATCGCAAATTTGAGGTTCGGAGCGTGGCTTATGCGCAGAAGAAGGGTGGCACCGCGTTTTTTCGTGTTCGTCGCGATCCTGATCGTCGCGGCCTTTCTGCTCGCGCGCCCGCTGTGGGACTCGGGGAGCGGACAGGCGCTGATCCGCGAGGTGGACTCGTCGATCACGCAGAGCATGGACTGCGTCATCATTCGCGATGAATCGGTCGCGACGTCCGATTCCACGGTCCGCATCGAGTATATCGGGCGGGAGAACACGGAAGTCGCCGCCGGCGACGCCATCGCCAACCTCTACACCACCGGCTATACCGAGAGCCTGCTTACCCGGCTGGAGGAGACGCGCCAGAACATTCAGGCGTATCACAAGACGCTGCTGGGCACGATTGTCGACGGCGACCTCGACCGCATGGATGCGATCGTCGACATCTGCGCGGACGACTTCTGCAACCTCGTCACCCAGCGCACGCGCGGCAACCTCCAGACGGTCGTCGAGCAGCTGGAGACGGCGATGGTCAACCGTCAGGACTATCTGCGCCAGAACAAGCGCGACGATACGCGCCTGACGCAGCTGTACGACGAGGAGAGCACGCGCCTGAGCAGCATCCAGTCGTGGCGCGTGGAGTCGACCGCGGACCGCGCCGGCGTGCTGTCGTTCTACATCGACGGCTATGAAAACGACCTGACAGTGGCGGGCCTTGACGCGCTGACCGCTGCGGACGTGCGCGCTGTGCTCGCCGGCGGAACGCTCGCCAACACTGCCCAGACGCGCCAGACAGGGCTTTACCGGATCGTCGATCAGGATGCGTGGTACGTCGCGCTGGTCTCCAACGTCAACAGCTGGATCCCGCTGGTCGGGCAGACTTACTACCTCCAGCTGGAGGGCTTCGAGGACTTGAGCTATACCGCCACGGTCACCAACGTGCAGAAGACGAGCGACACGGTGCTGGCGGTGTTCCGCATCGACCAGCCCATCGGTCCGCTGATCTATCAGCGCACGGGCCGCGCCACGCTGAGCATATCGCTCAAGAGCCTGGCGGTCGACACGGAGGCGCTGTACAATCAGGACGGTCAGATCGGCGTCTGGCTCAACGACGTTCCCGGCGGAACGTTCGTGCCGGTCGATGTGCTGAGCACCGAGGGCGACCTGTCGCTGATCCAGCCGGTTGTCGAGGGCGCGCTGCAGACCGGGCAGCAGGTATTGGTGAAATAGGAAGGCAGTTGGAATATGGGTACGCTGGAAGAGAACATCGCCCTGTGGCGGGAGCGCATTGGAAACGCCTCCGCGCGCTGGGGCGGCGCGGAAATCTGCGCCGTGACGAAGACCGTGGACGTGGAGCAGATCAACCGCGCCGTCGCGGCGGGACTGTGCACGCTGGGCGAGAACCGCGTGCAGGAACTGATGGGCAAGATCGACCGGCTCGATCCGCGCGCGCAGGTGCACCTGATCGGCCGGCTGCAGACGAATAAGGTCAGGCAGATCGTCGGGCGCGTGGCGATGGTGCAGTCGCTCGACCGCGACGAGCTGGCGGCGGAACTGTCCCGGCGCGCGCAGGCCGCCGGCGCTGTCGTGCCGGCGCTGGTAGAAGTCAACATCGGGCGCGAGCCGCAGAAGGGCGGCGTCGACGAGGACGATCTGGAAGCGTTTGTCCGCCGCGCCGCGCAGCTGCCCGGCATCGCCGTGGAAGGGTTGATGGCGGTCATGCCGGACGTGGACGATCCCGAGCAGATCCGCCCGCTGTTTCGCCGCATGCGGCAGTGGTTCGAGCGCCTGCGCGACGCGGATCTGCCGAATGTCTCCATGCGCGTGCTGTCCATGGGCATGTCGCACGATTGCATCGTCGCCGCCGAAGAGGGCGCGACGATGGTCCGTCTCGGGCGCGCGCTGTTCGGCGAGCGACCGTCCAAGACAGAAATTCAGGGAGGTTGACGACCATGGCGCGCAAACAATCCGGAGGATTCAACCGGTTTCTCAATTTGATCGGCCTCGTGGACGATACGCCGCCGCGCGAATCCTATTCGGAGGAATACGATTCCGCCGGTTACGGTCGTCCCTCGACCTATGTCCCGCCCCGCCGCAGTGCGGCGCAGCCGCGCCCGACCGCGCGCAAGAGCCTGCCGGCACAGGCGGGGCGCAGCCATTCCGGCGCTGAGCGGACGACCTATGGCGTCAACGACGTGCCGCGCCGCAGGCGCAGCTATCGCGAGGAGCCGGAGACGGCCTTTGAGCCGCGGACCGCGCCGCGTTCCCGCTTTGAGGAGGACGATGAGGCGCCGGAGCGCACGGAGCTGCCCGAGCCCGTCGCCCGTCCGGCGCGCGGCGTCAGTCAGCGCACGGTGCTGGCGTCGCTGAACAACCTGCGCGACGCCAATCGCGTCATCACCGCGCTGGTGGCGGGCAACATGATCGTCATGACCATTGCCACCGAGGACGAAGGCGTGCGCCAGCGCATCATTGATACGCTTTCCGGCGCGGTGTTCGCGCTCGGCGCGACGATCCGCAAGGCGTCCGAACAGACCTACGTGCTTGCTCCAAGGACCGTCAACGTCAAGTCGGCGTACGACGTCGACGACCGATTCTGAGATGGAGGCCCCGCGATGCTCCTGTATATGATCTACACCGCGGCGGACTGGTTCCTGAGACTGATCTCGCTCGCGATACTCATCTACTGCGTCCTCACCTGGGTCGCGCCGCGCAGCGCTGCGCGCTACTGGCTGGAGCGGTTTATCAGCCCCTTCTGCGCGCCGTTTCGCCGCTTGGCGCAGTATGTGTGCATGCGCTGGGGCTCGCCGTTTGACCTGACGTGCTTCTTTGCGCTGATCGGCGTCAACATCCTCAGCGTGCTGCTGGGCGAAGTCTACAAGCTGCTGGTGGGTCTGTTCTGACCATGGACGGGCAGAAGCGGCTGGACGACCTCGCGCGCCGCGCCGCGCGCACGGGACGGGCGCAGTTCACGCGCTTTCTCGAGCCGTCCATGGAGGCGGATGTGCGCGCCGCCGCCCGCGCGGAGGGCGTGGAAGCGGCGTTTTTCGGCGGCTACGAGGGCGCTGAAAGGCGCGTGTGCGCGCTGTACGACGGCGAGCCGCCGCAGGAATGGCCCGTGCAGGCGCTGGCGCTGCGGTGGAACGCGCGCTTCGGAAGCGCCGGGCACCGCGATCTGCTCGGCGCGGCGATGGCGTTGGGGCTGGAACGCGACGCGCTGGGCGACATCTGTCTGGGCGCAGAACCGGGCATGGCGTACCTGTTTTGCCTGAGCGACGTCGCCAGCTATGTCTGCGCGTCGCTGGACGCCGCAGGGCGCACGCCCCTGTCGGTCGCGCCAGCGGAGGAGATCCGCATCGCGCCGCCGGAGGGAGCGGCGATGCGCGTCACGGTGCCGGCGCTGCGGCTGGACGCCGTGCTGGCGGCGGGCTATCGCCTTTCGCGCGCCGAGGCCCAGAAGCTCATCCGCGCCGGGCTGGTCAAGCTGGACCATGTGCCGGAGCTGCGCGCCGACGCCCGCGTCGAGGCGGGAAGCCTGCTCTCCGCGCGCGGATATGGACGGCTGCGCGTGGACGAGGTGCAGGGCGAGACGCGCAAGGGGCGCGTCGGACTGATGCTGTTCCGCTATGGTCGATGACGCCGGCGGAACGGGAACGTGAAGAAATGCGGAATTTTCCGTGACGCGGCAGGATTTGCCGCACCGGACGGCGAATATTGCCGGGACATCAAACGCGAAAGGATGATTCAATCATGGCCATCAGCGTCAAAGATATTCAGGAGAAGCAGTTCCCCACGCAGGCGAGCGACGGATACAATGTCGAGCAGGTGGACGATTTCCTCGACGAGATCGCTGACCAGCTGGGCACGCTGATTCGCGAGAACCTCGTCCTTAAGGGACAGGTCAGCAAGCTGGAGGACGAGCTCGACGCCAAGCAGAAGGCGCTCGACGACGCCGTCGCCAAGGCGCCGGACTACAACGAGGAAGGCTACTTCAAGAACCTGCAGAGCGCGATGCGCGATTCGCTGATCAGCGCCCAGCGCGTGGCGGATGAGACCACCGCGGCGGCGAAGGCAGAAGCGGAAAAGACGGTCGCCGACGCCAAGGCGGAGGCGGAAAAGACCGTTGCCGACGCGCAGGCGCAGGCGAAGCACCTGACCGAGACCGCGCAGAACACGGCGGACGCCGCCCGCGCCGAGTACGAGTCCATGAAGGCGGCGGCGGAGAACTACCGCGCGTCCTTCCGCAAGCTCGTCGAGGGGCAGCTCGAGGTCCTCAAGGCGAACGATATCCTGTTCAAGTAAGCGTTCGCGTGCATCATTTGCCGCCCCGCGGGGAATCCTGCCGCGGGGAGGTGATTTTGTGTCCGAACGGGAGTCCGAGCTGATCTCGCGGCTGACCGATACGCTCGAGCGCATGCACTTGGACGACTATCTCGAATACGTCAGCAACCGCCGCCGCATGATCTGGAACAACCTGCTCTACGGCGCGCTGCGGGGGCTGGGATTTACGCTGGGCTTCACGGTGCTCGGCGCGCTGGTCATCGTGCTGCTGCGCCACCTCGTGGTGGCAAACATACCGGTGATCGGCGATTTTCTTGCGGAGGTCATTCATGCGATTGAGGCGCGGATGTAGCGGGCTGTGGATCGCAGTGCTGACGGCGGCGCTGGACCGTGCGGCGAAGTGCGCCGTGCTCGCGGCGGACGCGGGCGGCGTGCTGTGGCAGCTTTCCGGCGTGGTGGCGATCCGCCGCACTGCGAATACCGGCATGGCGTTCAGCCTGTTCAGCGGCGGCGGACTGTGGACCGCTGTAATTACGGCGCTGATCGTCGCCGGACTGGCGGCGTGGCTGTTGCTGCGCCCCGATGCATGTCCAAAGGGCATGCGCGCTGGGCTGTGGATGATCGTCGGCGGCGGCGCGGGCAACCTGTACGACCGCATCGCCTACGGGCACGTGATCGACTTCATCGACCTGCAGTTCGTGCGCTTTGCCGTGTTCAACGTTGCCGACGTCGCCATCTGCGCCGGCGCCGTGGCGGCGGCGGTCGCGTACATTATCTCGGAGCGGAAGGCGTCCGGCGCTTCGCGCGGGAGTACCCGCTGACTGTCCGCGCGCATTGGCGCGCGTTTTTTTCTGCCGCGCTGCGGCAAGAGGGGGGAGCGGCATGGAGGAACGGCGCGTGGAGCGCATCTGCGATGCGCCGGGACGGCTGGACGTGTTTGCCGCTGAGATTGCGGGCGTCACGCGCTCGCGCGCCGGCACGTTGATTCGCGCTGGGTGCGTGACGGTTGACGGCGCAACGGTGACGAAGGCGGGGCATGCCCTCCGTGCCGGTGAGCGCGTGGCGATTTGCGTTCCGGCGGCAGCGCCGGCGGCGGTCGAGGCGGAAGACCTCGACATCGACATTCTCTATCAGGACGACGACGTCGCGGTGGTGTACAAGCCGTCGGGCATGGTCGTCCACCCGGCGGCGGGCAACGAGCGCGGCACGCTGGTCAACGCCCTGCTCGGGCGATTGGACAATCTCTCCGGCATTGGCGGCGAGATTCGTCCCGGCATTGTCCACCGCATCGACAAGGACACCTCGGGGCTGCTGCTCGTGGCGAAGAACGACCGCGCGCACGTCAGCCTGAGCGAGCAGATCCGCGCCCACAGCGTCCACCGCGCCTATCAGGCGATCGTCATTGGCGGCATGCGCGACGAGCAGGGCTTTGTCGACGCGCCGATCGGTCGCCATCCGGTGGATCGCAAGCGCATGGCGGTGGTCGCGGGCGGGCGCGAGGCGCGCACGAATTGGCGCGTGCTGGAGCGCCTGCGCGGGGCGACGCTGATCGAGGCACGGCTGACCACCGGGCGAACGCACCAGATTCGCGTACACATGGCGTCGATCGGTCATCCCGTGCTCGGCGATCCGGTCTACGGGCCAAAGCGGTCGCCGTATCCCGTCGCGGGCGGGCAGCTGCTGCATGCGTTTCGCATCGGCTTCGTTCACCCGGCGACAGGCGAGGAGATGCTGTTTGAGGCGCCGCCCGAGCCGCGGTTCCTCGAGTGGCTCGAGAAGCTGCGCCTGCGCGGCTGAAGCGCAACGCGCCGGACAGCGCCCGAAGGATGCGTTTCCTTGGGGCGCCGTCCGGCGCGTTGTGGTTGAGCGGTTCGCAGCCGCCTTCGCCTGCGCGGCCTGCGCGGGCGCCGGCGATTCGGCGGCGCCAGCCTTTTTCGCGGCGGCTATGACTATGCGGCGGCGAGCATTCCGCCGGAATAGCGCGCGGCGAGCAGCGCGCGCACGGCGTCGATGCACGACTGCATGGCGGATTGGGCGTCGTCGGTGGCGTGACCGGCGGCGTACGCCGTGTCATAGGCGTCAAAGGCGGCGTCGAGGGCGTCGATGTCGTCCGGCGAGAGCACGCCGTACGGCGCGCCGAACGCATTTGACAGCGCGGTGTTCAGCGTCTGCGCGGCGAGATAATAGTCCTTCATCGCGGGGATGATGACGTTCTCCACGTCCTGTCCCGGAACGGTCACCTGATCGAACGTCTGGCAGAGCATGTATAATTCGGTGTACAATTCCTCGCCGATTTCGCTGCGCGCGGCTGCATATTCGGTTTGTATATGCGAACGCATAGAAATGGTTATGCAGAGCAGCGCGACGAGCACGACGAACAGCGCGCCGACGGCGACGGCGATCGCGTTGCGCGGCTCAATTTTCGACAGGTTCAGGCGTTTTTTCTGTGGTTTTGCCATGGATTTTCTCCCTCCTGTGGTCGCTGTACATGGACAGTATATGCGGCGGATGGCGTGTATATGCACTGAATACGCAAATAAATATACGACGTAAATGGGCAAATTCCTGCCGGAACATTGTGAAATAATTGCATATATGCAAGGTATATTCGCCTGTATTTCCACATAATTTATACATTTCATCCTTTTTCGCGCACATTTGAGGCGCAATTCCGTCAAAATTCTCCGCGGCGATTGCGCGAACACGGGAGATTTGCTATAATATCGGAAGAAACATCCGTGGACGGGAGGACGTTTATCGTGAAATATCGGGATTTTTGCGGCGCGGAGGCGTCCGTCATCGCGCTGGGCTCGTCGGAATTTGGCGGAACCTGCCCGCAGGAGAAGGCGTTTGATTTGATGGACGCCTATGCCGCCATCGGCGGCAATTTCATCGACACGGCGCGCGTATACGGCGACTTTGCCACGCCGAAAAACGGCGAGAGCGAGAAGGTCATCGGTCGGTGGATGGCGCTGCGCCACAATCGCGCGCACATCTTCCTGAGCACGAAGGGCGCGCATCCGCCGCTTTCCGACATGTCCTGCGGGCGGCTTGGTCGCGAGGACATCCGCGGCGATCTCGCCGCCAGCCTCGATGCGCTGGGTACGGACTGCGTCGACGTCTACTGGCTGCACCGCGACGACGAGCGCCGCGACGTCGGCGACATCATGGAGACCATGCAGAGCCTGATCGACGACGGCTGGACGCGACGCATCGGCACGTCGAACTGGCGTCCCGCGCGCATTCGCGAGGCGAACGCCTACGCCGCCGCGCACGGCCTGACGCCGTTTTGCGCCAACCAGCCGCAGTTCAGCCTCGCGCGGCAGATGATCGTCGAGGACCCGACGCTGGTAGCGATGGACGCGGAGACCTACCGGCTGCACCGCGAGACGGGCATGATCTGCGTGCCGTTTTCCTCGCAGGCAAAGGGCTTTTTCAGCAAGTACGCCGAGCTGGGCGAGGCAGGCCTGCCGGACAAGGCGAAGCGCCGCTTCCTCTCGCCGGAAAACATGCAGGTTTATGCGCGCATTCTCGAGGTGCGGGCGCAGACCGGACTGTCTGTCGGCGCGATCGCGCTGGCGTACCTGACCTGCCAGCCGTTCCCGACCTTCCCGATCGCCGGCGCCAGCCGGGTTGAACAGGTGCTGGCGCTCGCCGAGGCGGGCGACGCTTCGCTCACCGACGCGCAGCGCGACTTCCTGCGCCCGTGGCGCGCGCCGATTTGACGCGCACGGGGACAAGAATTAACGCGCCCGGGTTTGACAACGGGCGCGTTTTGTGCTAGATTTATAGTGTACGCATAGGGGATATTTTGCCCGTATGCCGCCAATCTTGCGACTATGACACGCGATATCGAAAGGAATGATTGACAATGAGCCAGCTTCGCGGCGCATGCATCATCGGTCAGTCCGGCGGTCCCTCTTCCGCCATCAATGCCTCCGCCTACGGCGCGATCAAGACCGCGCTGGAGTCCGACGCCATCACGCAGGTCCTCGGCGCGCTGCACGGCATCAAGGGCGTGCTCGACGACGACCTCATCGACATGGGCAAGGAGGACCCGGCGGAGCTCGCGCTGATGAAGTACACGCCCTCGTCCGCCCTCGGTTCCTGCCGCTACAAGCTCAAGGACCCCGACGTCGACGACACCGACTACAAGCGCATCCTCGAGATCTTCAAGAAGTACAACGTCCGCTATTTCTTCTACAACGGCGGCAACGACTCGATGGATACCTGCAACAAGATCTCCAAGTTCATGCTCAAGAACGGCTATGAGTGCCGTGTGATGGGCATCCCGAAGACGATCGACAACGACCTGTACGGCACCGACCACTGCCCGGGCTATGCCTCCGCGGCGAAGTACATCGCCACGTCCGTGATGGAAGTCTATCGCGATTCCACCGTGTACGACACCGGCATGATCACCGTCGTCGAGTGCATGGGCCGCCATGCCGGCTGGCTGACTGTCGCCGCCGCGCTCGCCAATTACTGCGGCGAGGGCGCCGACCTGATCTACCTGCCCGAGGTCGACTTCGATCTCGATGCCTTCACCGAGAAGGTCAAGGCGATCTATGAGAAGAACAAGAAGTGCCTGGTCGTCGTGTCCGAGGGCATCCACGACAAGGATGGCAAGTTCATCTCCGAGTACGCCTCCGCGGGCGCGGCGAAGG
>CALVPU010000205.1 GCA_944353735.1 uncultured Eubacteriales bacterium
TCGCGACAGCGCGAGCACGGTGAGCAGGCAGCGGATCTGGTTGGCGGTCATCGCCATGAAGATTTCCTCCTTTCGCGGCGGTCGGCGCAGGAAAGCGCCGGGCAGTGGGGTCTCGTGCGGATGACGCGCGCCGGCGCGGGATATGGATTTGCATCCCGCGCTCCGCGCGACGGCGGACGTTTATCCTTGAAGCGCGCAGCGCTTGCGTCATGGGAAGCGTCCGCTTGCGGTTATGGTCGTGGGCGCGCGCCCATTGCGCCGGGCGCAATGGCTTACACCTGTATTGTGCCTTATGAGGCGCTGCCTGCGCGCTGCGCAGCGAGAAGCCGCCGGGCGGACGGTTGGCTTGAGCGGCGGATGCTTGCCCGCTGCGCCGGGCGCCATGGCTTACGCTTGCATTGCGCCTTATGGGGCGCGGTATCGCCGGAGGCAGCCGGACGGGCGCTTGTTCTCAAAACGCCCGCCTGCACGGCGCTTGCGGCAGGCGGGCGTTTGCGATGTCGGGCGGGTGCGCGGCGGAAGCGCTCAGTGGCAGCCGGAGCAGTGACCGCAGCTGCCGCTGCAGCCGCCCTTGCCGGAGCGCTTCTTTTGGATCATCCGCCAGAGAATCGCGGCGACGATCAGCAGCACTGCGCCGCCGACAATCCACGTTGCCATCGTCGATCGCCTCCTTTCGGCAAAGTCGGTCCGGGACGCCGGACGGCGCCGGCGTCCCGCGGCGTCACGCCGCCTCTCTGACCTTCTGGGTCAGGTGGTTTTCGTCGTACCGGTTTCTGCGCGCGAGCATGTACGCCAGGAAGGCCAGTACCGCGATGGCGACCGCCGTGGCGAGCGTGAATCCCGCGCCGCTGAACAGCAGGCCGAACTGATAGACGATCAGGGCGATGGCGTAGGCGAATACGCACTGGTAGCCGATGGCGAACAGCGTCCACTTGCCGTTGTTCATCTCGCGCTTGATGGCGCCCATTGCGGCGAAGCACGGCGCGCACAGCAGGTTGAAGATCATGAAGGCGAATGCGGCGAGCTGACCGTGTCCGCCGCTGGACTCGTCGAAGCCCTGCGCGATCGGCGTCAGGCCCGCGGCGATGGCGTCGGAATCGCCCTCGTCGAGCAGCGTGGCGGTGTCCATATCGTCGGTGTCGGTGTTATAGGTGACGCCGAACACGTTCACGACCTCTTCCTTGGCGACCAGCCCCATCACCGTCGCCACGGTCGGACGCCAGTCGTCGAAGCCGAGCGGGGCAAAGACGGGCGATACGGCGCTGCCGATGTGTCCGAGGATGCTCTGGTCGCTGTCCTCGACCTCGCCGAACACCCACTCGGTCGCGGCGGTTTCCGCGGTCGCGGCTGCATCGCCGGTTTCCGCGTCGGCGGCGGGCGTCGCGGGCGACCAGCCGTAGGTGGACGTCGCCCAGATGAGGATGCTGGAGAGGAGGATGATCGAGCAGGCGCGTTTGATGAAGCTCCAGCCGCGCTCCCACATGCTGTGCAGCACGTTCTTCGGCGAGGGCGCGTGGTAGGCGGGCAGCTCCATGACGAACGGCGCGGGGTCGCCGGCGAAGGGGCGCGTCTTTTTGAGCATGACGCCGCTGACGACGATGGCGGCGATGCCGATGAAGTAGGCGGACGTGCCGACCCACCAGGCGTTGTGGAACAGCGCGCCGGAGATCAGCGCGATGATGGGCAGCTTTGCGCCGCAGGGGATGAACGTCGTGGTCATGATGGTCATCTTGCGGTCGCGGTCCTGTTCGATGGTGCGCGACGCCATGATGCCGGGCACGCCGCAGCCGGTGCCGATCAGCACGGGGATGAAGCTCTTGCCGGAGAGACCGAACTTGCGGAAGATGCGGTCCATGATGAAGGCGATGCGCGCCATGTAGCCGACGTCCTCGAGGATGGCGAGCAGGAAGAACAGCACCAGCATCTGCGGCACAAAGCCGAGCACCGCGCCGACGCCGGCGATGATGCCGTCGCCGATGAGCCCGACCAGCCACGGCGCCGTGCCGATGCTTTCCAGCCATGCCATCGCCGGCTCCTGAATCCACGAGGCGACGAACACGTCGTTGGTGAAGTCGGTGACGATGGTGCCGATGGTGGTGACGGAGATGTAATAGACAAACGCCATGATGACCGCGAAGATCGGCAGCGCCAGCCAGCGGTTGGTGACGATGCGGTCGATCTTGTCCGAGGGTGTCAGCGCGTTCTTGCCGCGGCGCTTCTTGACGCAGGTGGAGACGAGGCGGGCGATGTAGGCGTAGCGCTGGTTGGTGATGATGGATTCCGCGTCGTCGTCCATCTCCTGCTCGCACGCCTTGACCGTGTCCTCGATCGCCTTGCGGATGCCGGCGGGCAGGTTCAGCTCGGCAACGACCTTTTCGTCGCGCTCGAAGAGCTTGATCGCGTACCGGCGGGCGAGGTGGTCGTCGACGATGCCGCCCGGATGGACGCTGCCGTCGGCGTGGTGGTGGTGAACCGCCTGTTCGCCGTCGCGGTGGGTGATGAGATCCTCGATGTGCGCCAGCGCGTGCTCGACGCTGCCCGCAAACACGTGCGGCGGCTCGAAGGTCGCCTTCTTCGCACCCAGCTCGGCGGCCTTGCGCGCCGCCTCGAGGCTGCCCTGCCCCTTGAGCGCCGAGGTCTCCACGACCGTGCAGCCCAGCGCGTCGCCCAGCTTTTTCGCGTCGATGACGTCGCCGCTCTTGCGCACCACGTCCATCATGTTCAGCGCCACGACCATGGGAAT
>CALVPU010000206.1 GCA_944353735.1 uncultured Eubacteriales bacterium
TCGGACGATGACCGACCGCAAGCTCGCGTTCTTCACCGACCGCGGCAACTGCTATCCTGTCGCCGTTGAGCAGATTCCAGATGCGCGGCCCCGCGACCGCGGCATCGCTCTCGGCGGACTGCTGGCAGGACTGGAGAACGGCGAGGTCGTCGTGGCGATGCGCGAGATGGGCGAATCCGGCGACTGGCTGTTTGGCACGGCGATGGGCATGGTCAAGCGCACGGCGCGCGCGGCCTACAACGTGCGCAAGGCGAAGTTCGCCGCCATCAACCTGCGCGACGGCGACGCGCTGATCGACGTGCTCGAGCCCGACGGCGTTGAGAGCGCGCTGTTCGTCACCGAGAAGGGCATGGCGATCCACTTTGCGCTGGAAGAGGTCTCGCGCGTGGGTCGCACCGCCGCGGGCGTTCGGGCCATCGCGCTCGGCGCGGGCGACTGCGTGCGGCGGGCGTTCGTGCACAGCAGCGAGGGCGAAGTCATCCTCGCGACCGAACTGGGCTATTTGAAGCGCTGCCTGCTGATCGACTTCGACCGTCAGGCGCGCGGCGGCAAGGGCGTGCGCAGCTTTAACTTCCTGAAAAATGGTTCCAATGGCTCGCGCATTGCCGATGCCCTGTTGGTGCGCGATCCATTCGACTTCCGCATCGTGCAGAAGAGCGGCGCCTTCACGCCGGTCAATTCCGAGGACGTCGCCATCGAGTCCAAGGCAGGGCGCGGCACACCCTACGTCGTGGTCGTGATGGACGATTTTGTCGTCGAATTGCAGCGCTGACCTTTTATGCAAGTCAATCGCCGGATGCAAAAGCGTCCGGCGACTTTTTCGTTTGCAGCCGGCTGCGTGCAATGGAAAGCGCCCGCATCGCATGGATGCGGGCGCTCAGCGCGTTGATCAGACCATCGACCGCAAAAACCATCCCGACTATTGACAAGAATGCTTGCGGTTTTGCTTCCTCGTCAGCTGCACCCGCATCCGCGGTCACTTGCGGTTGGCAAACGCCTTGGATGCAGGTTAGACTTTTAATCCTTCGGCAGGATTATTTCACCTCACCGGGCATTTTCCAGCCGGTATGATCGGTGTGCAGCAGTTCGTGCGCGCGGTGCGAAAGCGGTGCGTCCAGATAGTTCTTGTACAGGTCGAGGATGTCCGGATTTTCGTGCGAGAAACGCAGCTCGCTGCCGCGGTCGAGGAAGTAGAGGTTGTCGCCGCGCGTGCCGGCGAGCTCCTCGCCGTCGTGGATCGGCTGTCCGCCGCCGCCGACGCACCCGCCGGGGCAGGCCATGACCTCGACAAAGTCGTATGCAACCTCGCCGCGCTTGAGCGCGCGGATGAGCTTCTCGGTATTGCCCAGTCCGCTGACAACCGCGACGCGCACAGTCGTGCCGGCGATGTCGATGCAGGCTTCCTTCCAGCCGTCCAGTCCGCGCACCATGTAGAAGGCGTCCGGATACGGATTCTTGCCGGTGATCAGGTAATAGCAGGTGCGCAGCGCGGCCTCCATGACGCCACCCGTCGCGCCGAAGATCACGCCCGCGCCGGTGCCGGTGCCCAGCGGGGAGTCAAATTCCTGTTCGGGGAGGTTCTTGACATCGAGGTGGTCGGCGCGAATCATGCGCACGATCTCACGCGTGGTCAGCACGAGGTCGACGTCCTTGCCGTGACCGGCGTCGTTGATATTTGGAATATCCGCTTCCGCCTTCTTTGCCACGCAGGGCATGATCGAGATGTTGTAGATCTTGTCCGGATCAATGCCCATCTTTTCGGCGAAGTACGTCTTGGTGATCGCGCCCTGCATCTGGTGCGGGGACTTGGCGGTAGACAGCTGACCGACCATCTCCGGATGATGTCCCTTCAGGTAGCGCATCCAGCCGGGGCAGCAGGAGGTGAACATCGGGAATGCGTACTGGTCGCGGTGCTTGAGCCGCTCGAGGAACTCGCTGCCTTCCTCCATGATCGTCAGGTCGGCGCCGAAATCCGTATCGAACACGTAGTCGAAGCCGAGCGCCTTCAACGCGGCGACCAGCCGCTGCGGGGTGGCCTCTTCGCGCGTCAGACCGAGCTCTTCGCCCCACGCGGTGCGCACGGCGGGTGCGACCTGTACGACGGTAACCTTGTTCGGATCAGCGAACGCGCCGTTCAGCGCCAGCAATTTTGCCGTGTCGTCCCGCTCGCGCAGCGCGCCGACAGGACAATGGGTGATGCACTGACCGCACAGCGCGCAGTCCGACTCGGTGATGCGGCGGTTATGCGACACGCCGACAGTCGTGCGCGAACCGGTCTTGGCGACGTCCCAGATGTTCACGCCCTGCACCTTCTCGCAGATCTGGATGCAGCGCATGCACTTGATGCACTTGGAGGCATCGCGGATGAGCGGGTAGTCCTGGGGCCAGCTGTTTGCCGGTACGTTGCGGGCGTACTCGGTGGTGATGATGCCCAGGTCGTTGGCAATCTTCTGCAGGGAGCAGTTGCCGCTGCGCACGCAGGTGGCGCACAGGCAATCGTGTTGCGAGAGGATCAGCTCGACGTTGGTCCGGCGCGCTTCGCGGACGCGGGGGGAATTGGTATAGATCTCCATGCCCTCCTGCACGACGTTGTTGCAGGCAGGAACCAGCTTGTTGACGCCCTTGATCTCGACGACGCAGACGCGGCAGGCGCCGATCTCGTTGATGTCCTTCAGGTAGCAGAGATGGGGGATGGGCATGTGCGCCTGCTCGGCGGCGCGGAGGATCGTCGTGCCCTCCTTGACGTGGACTTCGCGATCGTTGATCTTGATGTTTACCATTTCGTCTCCCTGCCTCCTTTGAAGATGCCGTAACCGAAGTGGTCGCAGCGCAGGCAGCGACCGGATTCCTGGCAGATTTCCTCGGGCGTGAGCTTGCATTCGACGGCGTCAAAGTCGCAGCGCCGCTCGGACGCCGGGCGCTCCTTGACGTTGATGCGACCGCACGCGGGATCGTCCTTGATCTTCGGCGCGGGAATGTCGATCTTCGTCTCGATGACGTGGTTGTAGCCCAGATAATTGTCGATGTTTGCCGCGGCGACCTTGCCCGCCGCGATGGCGCGGATGGCGGTGGCGGGACCGGTAACGCAGTCGCCGCCGGCGAACACGCCGGGGGCATTCTCGACGGCGCTCCAATCCGCCGCCGCGATGACGCCGCGCTTGATCGGAATGCCGCGCTCTTCAAAGTAATGCGTCTCGATGCCCTGTCCGATGGCGACGATGACGACATCGCAGGGAATGCGCTTCTCCGGCAGCTCGCTGTCCGCCGGCGCGGGACGCCCGTCGCGACCGTACTTGCCGATCAGCTTCGGCTGGGCGATGAGCGCGGTGACGTGGTTGTTCTCATCGGTCTCAATGCGCACGGGCGCATGCAGCTCGAGGATCTCGGCGCCCTCGGCAATGGCGGAGCGCACCTCCTCGACCAGCGCGGTCATGTCCACCTGACGGCGGCGATAGACGGTGTAGACCGTCTTCGCGCCCAGCCGGATGGCGGAGCGGGTGACGTCCATGGCGACGTTGCCGCCGCCGATGACGCAGACGCGCTTGTCCTTGAGGTCGATCGTGCCGCCGTCCGCCAGTGTACCGAGCATCTCGACCGCGGAGATGACGCCCTTGGCGTCCTCGCCGGGAAGGCCGACCTTCTTGTCGGTGTGCGCGCCGATGGAGATGTAGACGGCGTCGTACTGGTCGCGCAGGTCGTTGATGGAAATCTTGCCCTCGCCCTCGCCGACGGGGCTGTTCAGCCGCACTTCGACGCCGGTGGAGAGGATGGCGTTGATGTCCGAATCCAGCCGCTCGCGGGGCAGGCGGTAGCTGGGGATGCCGTAGTACAGCATGCCGCCCAGATGCTTATGCATCTCAAACACGGTGGTCTGATGTCCCATCAGCTGCAGGTAGTACGCAGCGCTCAGACCGCTGGGACCGCCGCCGATGATGGCGATGCGCTTGCCGGTGGAAGGCATTCTTTCCGGAGCAGGCACCTCGCCGGCGTTGTCGACCGCGGCGAGCTTCATGCCGCGGATGTTGACCGAGCTGTCGATCATGTTGCGGCGGCAGCGCGCCTCGCACGGATGCTCGCATACGAGCGCGCACGCTGTGGGGAACGGGTTGTCCTTGCGGATCAGGCGCACGGCGTCGGCAAAGCGGCCCTCGTGCACCAGCGCGATGTAGCCGGGGATGTCCACGCCCGCCGGGCACAGCGCCACGCACGGCACCGGCTGTTCCAGCGACGCCAGGCACTTGCCGTGGCGGATGTGCTCCTCGTAGTCGTCGCGGAAGCCGCGCACGCCCTTGAGCACCATGTTCGCGGCGGAGAAGCCAATGGCACAGTCCGCCGTATCGGCGATGACGCGCGCCGTGCGCTCGATCAGGTCGATGGTCTCCAGCGTTGCCTCGCCGTCGAGCACGCTTTCCAGCATCTGGCTCAGCTGGCCCAGCCCGACGCGGCAGGGCACGCACTTGCCGCAGGTCTGCGCATGGCAGAGCTTCAGGAACGCCGACGCCATGTCCACCGGGCAGAGGCCGGGCGGGCTGGCGACGATCCTGCGCTCGAGGTCCTTGTACAGGTGCTCGACGGTCGTCTGCGCAGCGCTCTTGGTTGCAATACTCAGTCTGCTCAAATTGTTTCCCTCCCGATGCGGTTCATAAATGTGCATTCATTTATTGATATTATAACATAATCGCCCGCGCAAGTAAAGTGATGTTTGTCGGAATTCTCATCGTCGAATCCTGTTAAGCGAGGACGATACTGCGCCGCAGAAGGCGTCCGGCGCAGAAAGCGCATAGATTCAGTCGATGAGCTTGGGGTGGACGGGCTTGCCGGTCTCGGCGGACTGCATGATCGCGAGTATGGCGAGCGTGACGTTGGCGGCATCCTTGAGCGATACGTGGAACGCATCGCCGGAGATCAGGCAGTCGACGAAGCTGCGGATGCTCTCAAACGCAAAGCCGGTGGGTCGCCCGAACACGCTGTTCTTGACGAGCATATCCGGCGTGGTGAACGTCCTGTCTGTGGTCAGCTGCAGCAGGTTGTGGCTGGAAGCGTCGATGTCGAACTTGCCCTTTTCCAGCACGATATTGAACTTGAAGTCGTTGACGTTGGAATTGCCGTTGGGGGTGATCCAGCTGTTTTCCATTTGCGCGATGACGCCGTTTTCATAGCGGATCTGCGTCTGATAGGCGTCCACGGCGTCGATGTCGAGATCCTTGAGCATCCCTTCGGTCTTATAGGCGAATACCTCCGCCGGGCGGCTGCCGACGATCCACGACAGCGTATCGAGCGAATGACTGCCCAGGAACCAGAGGATGGAGGACTTCGCCGTCCACGAAAGCATGTCCGGGGCGACCCAGAGCGCGTCGTTGAGACGGAAATAGGCGGTCTTGGGCGCGCCGAACGCGCCGCTTGCGACCTGCTGCTGCACGAGGTTGAACGGCGGGTTCCAGCGGTTGTGCAGGTCGACCATGGCGCGCACGCCCGCCTTGTCGATGGCTTCGAGGATGGCGAACACGTCCTCGCGCCGGGTCGCCAGCGGCTTTTCGATGAGCATGTGCTTGCCTGCCTGCGCGCAGGCGATGGCGAGATCGGTGTGCAGGAAGTCGGGGGTGACGATGGCGACCGCATCGCAGTCGCACTTGTCGAGCATCTCGCGGCAGTCGGTGTAGGCATGCGGCAGATGGTGGCGCATGGCGAACTCTTCGGCGCGCTCGCGGTTGACGTCGCAGATGGCGACGACCTCCGCGCCGGGATGTTCGGCATAGATGCGGGCGTGGGATTCGCCCCACGTGCCCGCGCCGACGATGGCCATTTTCAACATCGCTTTGCTCCTTTCTTGTGGTGGCGCCGGCGCTGCTGTACGCCGGCGCCCGCCTTATGCGCGGCGCGCGGCTTCCGCCTGCTTGAGCACGCGCCAGAGATTGCCGCCGGCCAGCTTTTGCAGCTGGACCTGCGAATAGCCGCGCGCGGCGAGGCGGTTGAGCAGCGCGGGGAAACCCGTGGGATC
>CALVPU010000207.1 GCA_944353735.1 uncultured Eubacteriales bacterium
GCCATTGCCTCCGGCGGCGAGCTCTCGCGCATCATGTTGGCGCTGAAGGCGATCGCGATGGACGCCGGCGGCGTCGATTCCATGGTATTTGACGAGATTGATACCGGTGTCTCCGGTCGAATGGCGCAGGTTGTTGGCGAGAAGATGTGCATGATCGCGCGCAGCCATCAGGTGCTGTGCGTGACCCATCTGCCGCAGATCGCCGCGCTGGGAGACGCGCATTTCCTTGTCGAAAAGCGCACCGACGGCGAGCGCACGCAGACGCTCGTGCGCCGCTTGGACGACGATGGGCGCATCCGCGAACTGTCGCGCCTCGTCGGCGGCGCGGAGGACAGTGCCAGCAGCCTCAGCCACGCCGCCCACATGCTGGAGGACGCGGCGACCGTGCGCGCGCGCCTGCGCGCTTGAGCATGCAGACGCCGTCCCTGCCTGCGAGCGACGTACGAGAGAACTTCGGACGTCAATGAAAATAGAACTTGAATGTGCGCGACCGTCGTCGGTGAAATCCGCCCAAGCGGTTCCGCGCACTTTGTGAACTGAAATGGCTTTCGCCGCGCAGGCGAAAGCCATTTGAACGATCTCCCGCTTCCTGTCGATTGCCTCGGGATTGCACACCTCTGGGCAATCGGCAGGCGCGCGGCGGGTCAGGGAGCCGCGTGTTCGCTGAGCAGCCCGGAGTTGATGTAGTGCGCCAGAATATCCACAATGCGCGCGTTTTTGCCGCCGTGCGCCACGATCAGGTCCGCGTCGTCCACGTAGTTGCGGATGTACCTTTCAAACATGGGCTTGACCGAGTCTAGGTACTGGCGGTAAATGCTCTCCACACTGCGCCCGCGGTCGCGGATGTCGCGCTTGCCGCGGCGCAGCAGCCAGACATCGGGATCGACCTGAATGAACATCCTGCAGTCGAGCATGTCGCGCACGGCGGGGTCGTAGAACACGTGGATGCCTTCGATGAGCACGACGTCGGCGGGCTCGATGCGCTCTTCGGAATCGCAGCGGCGGTGCTGGGTATAGTCGTACGCCTTGGTGGTGATCGAACGCCCTGCGCGCAGTGCCTGAAGGTCGGCGAGCAGCGCCGCGTGTTCGAACGCCTGCGGCTCGTCATAGTTGATGCGCTCGCGCTCCTCGAACGTCATGTCCGGGTGGTCCTTGTAGTAGGCGTCCTGTTTGATGTAGACGCAGCGTCCCTCGAGGCGCTTGGCGAGTTCCTTTGCCAACGTCGACTTGCCGCTGCCGCTGGCTCCGCAGATTCCGATGATCAGCATGGCGCTTCCCCCTCCGTATCGGTTCAGATGTCCTGAATCCATCTTAACACAATGGGGGCGCGATTACAAGCCCGCGCGCGGCATTCACGTCAGGAAATTCAGGCGGCGGAGGACGTACTGGATGCAGGCGCGGTTGGTCGGCGTGCAGCCGATCTGGGCGGAGAGATGACCGTCGGCGTCGGTCGCGGCGATGGCGGTGCGCAGGTTGCGCTCGATGCTCTCCGCAGAGACGTTGTTGCGCAGCGACAGCTCGCGGTACACGCCGCTGGAAAGGTTTTGCAACAGCATTGGCGATCTCAGCGCCAGCGCGACGCACTCGGCGAGATAGCCGCTGCCGCTGTAGCGCGGCGAAAAGCCCAGTTCGCGCAGCTCGCCGTGGATGCGCAGGATGAATTCGTCCTCCTCGCGCGCTTCGCTCTCCCGCGTGCGGCGCACGGCGTGTTCGTGGATGAGCGCGGCGTACTCGCGCAGCACCGTCGCGACGGATTCAAACGGCGCGGGCTTGAAGATGTAGTAGCTGGCGCCGCTGCGCCGCACGGCATTGACGCACAGCGCGGAGTAGAATTCCGTCAGGCAGATCGCGACCGGAGCCTTTTGCAGCGAGCGCATGCGCCGGAGCAGGCTGATGCCGTCCATTCCGGGCAGAAGCAGGTCCATCAGCACGATGTCCGGCTGATGTGCCTGAATCATTGCGAGGGCTTCCGTTCCAGTGTCGGTCGTTCCGACAACGTGGAAGGTTCGATCCTTCGAGAGGTATCTGCGCAGTGCGTCCGTCAGGGCGGCGTCGGTGTCAACGATCAACAAGCTGGTTTCGATCATCTCAATCATCCTTTCCAAGTTTTGCCTTCAGGTGTATATTTTAACGTTTTTAGGTTACACAAATCAACCAATGCATCGGGAAAATGATTGAAATCAGTGTGGCAAGAAAAGGAGTTTTTTTTGAATGTGCGGGAAATATACACTTATGGTAGGATCTTTGTCGAAGGAGATGAATGCGCTGCTGACGTCGTTCTCCGATGGCAGCGCCGTATGGGCGGCGCTGGTCAAAGGCGGCGATGCGGAAATTGGGCCCGGCGATCTCGCACCCGCGCTGGTCTTGCGCCGCCGCGCGCTGCGAGTCGAGCCCATGCGCTGGGGATTTCCGGCGAGCGCGGGACGGCTGGTGATCAATGCGCGCGCGGAAACAGCGTCGGAACGACCGATGTTCCGCCGCCTGGTTGAGGCAGGGCGCTGCGCCTTGCCGGCTGCCGGTTACTTTGAATGGCGCGACTGCGATGGGCGCAAGCACCTGATCCAGCCGGACGATGCGCCGGCCATGTACCTCGCAGGGCTGTGCCGGATGGAGGACGATGGTCAATGGCGCTTCGTCGTACTCACGCGACCTGCGCTGGGTGAACATGCCCGCATCCACGACCGCATGCCCGTGACGCTGCGCACGGGCGCAGAGGCACGCGGATGGCTTGAGGGCGTGCTGACGCTCGAACAGATACGCGCGCTGTGCCCACCTCTGCACATCCAGCCGCTGGGCGTCGAGCAAATGCGCATGCCGCTGGATGACATCTAAAGCGTTCAGGTTTCGGCGTCGTGAAACGCCGTCTGCATTGCCGTCAACTCCGGGATCGGATCTTCGATCATCAGCGAAGCCAGCGCATCGGCGAGACAGGGGAGCGCCGCCAGCGCCTCGCGCAGCGTATTGCGGTTGTGCCCAACCTCGACCAGCATGCTGAACACGCCGATGTTCTGGTTGTAGCGACCATCCTTGACCAGCACGTCCTTGCACAGTCCCGGCACGCGCGCGTTGATGCGTTCGGTGAGCGCCTCGGCAAAGCGCAGGTTCTCCTCGTAATAGGGCTTGTCCTCGAAGCCGACGCCGTTGCCGACGAGCATCATCAGCTGCGCCGCTGGCTCGCCGTCGACGCGCACTTCTTCTTCCGCGGTACCCTCGACATAGGCGTCGCGGTGCAGGTCAATGTAGAGGTCGAAGCGCTCGTCGTAGCCTTCCAGCGTCGCCAGCGAGCGCGTGTAGGCGGTGCTCAGATCGTCCTGTTCGTGATCGGTCGTGTCGTGCACGACGTCGAAGCCGCGCGCGCGGAGCAGCTCAGCCAGCTCATTGCCGACGCGCACGACGCTGTGATCCTGATCGGTGGTTCGCCATGCTTCGATGGCGACGTAGCGGTCCTCGGAAACCTGCTCATACGCCTCGTGCGTGTGCGTGTGGTAGAGCAGCACGCTGGGCCTGTCCGGCGGGACTTCGGTCGCCTCGGGTACGATCTCGACATGGAGCGCGCCTTCGCCGGGATCCAGCGAAAGCGCGTCCTCCTCAGAAGGCAGAGAGGCCAGAACCGCATCGGCCCGGACCTCGCCGCCATCTCCCTGCTGTTCGACCTCGCTTGCCTGTGCCCCGGTCGCCTGACCGGGCGCTTCTGACAGCGCAAATCTGAGCGCCAGCGCGGCGATCACCGCCACCAACAGCGCGACGGCGATGCCGAGCAGCAACTGAGAACCCTTGATTACCTTAAAGCGAACCACGCAATCACCTCCTGAATCGTCAAAGCCAGCCGGCTTATCTGTGAACATCGTATTCCGCAGGATGCGCGTCAAGAACTTCGACCTCCGGTTGCAAAAATGACGGATGAGCACTATCTAGCAGGAATCTATGCATCGACTGCAATTCTCTGCCAATCGCGCGCGCTGTGACGGCGAATTATGCATTTGAAAATTATTTAACTTGCAAATTTTACAAAAGCGCGGTATACTATTTATGAGCGGGCGATGGATGGGAAGGGACTGACACATCGCCGCTTCGTTCGCAATTTTGCAAAAATCGTGGAGGATTCTTGGCGAGATGGAAAATGCACAGGAACTCATTCAGCGCCTGAACCACAGCGGGAAGAAGCTTTCAAAGAGCCATCGCAGGATCGCCGAATGCATCGTCACCCATTATGACAAAGTCGTCTTCATGACCGCCTCCAAGCTCGGCGAATACGTCGGCGTATCGGAGTCGACGGTCGTTCGCTTCGCGGCTGCGCTCGGGTACAGCGGTTATCCCCAGCTGCAAAAGGCGCTGCAGGAACTGATCCGCCATCGCCTGACCGCTTCGCAGCGGTTTGAGATGACCTCTGACATGGATCACGCGCAGGTCCTGAACAAGGTTCTCAAGGCGGATATCCAGAATATCCGCTCGACGCTCGACGAGATGGACGTCGACGCCTTTGAAAATGCCATTGAAAAGATCCTGCAGGCGCGCAACATCTACGTCATGGGACTGCGCGCGTCCGCGCCGATCGCAGAGTTCTTTGCGCACTACCTGAAATTTATCTTTCCCAACGTCCGCGTGGTGACCTCGGGCATCAGCGACGTGTTTGAACAGCTCGCGCGCATCACCGAGGGCGATTTGCTCATCGGACTGTCGTTTCCGCGCTACACCGCACGTTCCATTGAGGCGATGGAGTTCGCGCACAATCTGGGCGCGTCGCTGATCGCCATTACAGACGGACCGCTCTCTCCGCTGCACTCGACGGCGGACACCTGCCTGATGGCAAAGAGCGACATGTCCTCGTTCGTCGATTCGTTCGCCGCACCGCTGTCGCTGATCAACGCGCTGATCGTCGCGCTGGGACAGCGCCGCCGCCGCGAGGTTTCCGAATACTTCGAACGCATGGAAAAGATCTGGGAAAAGTACGACGTGTATCTGGCAAAGACGGGAGAATAGAACATGATCAACGCAAAGATCATCGTCGTGGGCGGAGGCGCAGCCGGCATGATGGCTGCGCTCTTTGCTGCGCGCGAGGGAGCGCGCGTCATTGTCGTCGAGCGCAACGAAAAGCTGGGCAAGAAGTTGTTCATCACCGGGAAGGGGCGCTGCAACCTGACGAATGCCGCCGACGCCGACACCTTTCAGCGCCGAATCTTCCGCAATCCGCGCTTTATGTACGCTTCCTTCGCTGGATTCGACAACGAGGCGACCATGCGGCTGTTCGAGTCGCTGGGCGTCCCGCTGAAGGTCGAGCGCGGCGACCGCGTGTTTCCCGTCTCCGACCACTCGAGCGACGTCATCCGCGCGCTAGCGCGCGAACTGGAACGCTTGGGTGTGGAGGTGCGCCTGGGTTGCCGCGTGCAGTCGCTCGTCGTAGAGGACGGCGTTTGCCGCGGCGTCGCGCTCGAGGGCGGCGCCCGCCTCGGAGCGGATGCGGTCGTGCTCGCTACCGGCGGCGCGAGCTATCCCTCCACCGGCTCCACGGGCGACGGCTATCGCCTTGCCGAAGAGACGGGTCACCGCGTCGAAACGCCGCATCCCTCGCTCGTGCCGATCGAGACGCGCGAAAGCTGGCCGGCGACGCTGATGGGGTTGACGCTCAAAAACGTGCGTCTGAGCGCCTGGCAGCGCGGCGCAAAGGGCGAAAAGCGCATTTATTCGGAGATGGGGGAGATGCTGTTTACGCATTTTGGCATCTCGGGACCGCTCGTGCTGACGCTTTCCGGCCTGCTGCCCGATGATCTGAGCGCCGTGCGCCTCGCCATTGACCTCAAACCGGCGCTCGACGAGGCGGCGTTGGACGCCCGCCTCGTGCGCGATTTCCGCGAACTGTCGCGCAAGCAGTTGTCGGCGGCAATGGATGGTCTGGAGCCGCACAGCCTCGGCATGCAACTTCTGGTGCTGGCGAACCTGTCGCCCGCCGCGCCCATCCACAGCGTGACGGCGGAGCAGCGCCGTGCGCTGGTGCGGCTATTCAAGGCTGTGCCGCTGACGCCTCGGGCGCTGCGCGGGTTCGACGAGGCGATCGTGACGCGCGGCGGCGTCTCCGTACGCGAGATCAATCCCTCGACGATGGCATCCAAGCGCGTCGCCGGTCTTTACTTCGCCGGCGAGCTGATTGATGTGGACGCGACAACCGGCGGCTTTAACCTGCAGATTGCCTTCTCAACCGGCGCACTGGCGGGGAAGAGCGCGGCGAAACAGGGGGTGGAGGCGTGAAGATTCGCTTGGCGGGATTGGTCAACGACTCGATCGTCGACGGTCCGGGGCTGCGGCTGGCGGTGTTTGCCCAGGGATGCCCGCACCATTGTCCCGGGTGCCACAACCCGCAGTCGCATGATTTTGACGGCGGCACGCTGCGGGATACGGCGGAAGTCATTGCCGTCATGCGCGACAATCCGCTGCTCGACGGGATTACGCTGACGGGCGGTGAACCGTTTGCTCAGCCGGAGGCGTGCGCGGAGGTCGCGCGCGCTGCGCATGCCGCTGGACTGAGCGTGTGGTGCTATTCGGGCTACACGTTTGAACAGCTGCTCGCAGGCAGCGCGGAGCAGCGGCGGCTGCTGAAAGCTGTCGACGTGCTCGTCGACGGGCTGTTCCTGCTGGAACAGCGCTCGCTGGAACTGCGCTTTCGCGGTTCCGCCAACCAGCGCATTCTGGACGTGCCGGCGTCTCTCACCGCAGGGCAAGCCGTTTTGATGGTATTGTGAATAAAACAGACTGAAGTCTGAATGAATTTGAGATGGTCTGGGGAAATTTGGGCGGCACGAAATAATAACCGACCGAAGTCTGGGAATGGCTTTGCACGCACTGGGGAATAATCTGAAATGTTTGCGCAAAACCGACCGGAGTCTACTTTAGACTCCGGTCGGTTTTGCTGTTTTCTATGGTGTGCTCTGCGCATCCTTCAGGGATTTTGCCAGCACTTCCAGCTCGTCAACCGCCGCCTGCGCGCGCGCCGCGTGTTGTTCGCGGTCTCGAAGCGCCTTGTTGAGCTTGTCGTCGTTTTTCCGCGCCGTCGCTACGTCGTCCGTCGTGATGGTCATCAAATCGCCGCACGTGGGCGATTCGGCGGACGAAAGCCGGTTTGCCTGCGCGACGAGCATGCGTTCAAACACGTTGCGCACGCCGCGCGCGTTGCCGAAGGCGATGGACCCGGTGTTTGCCGCCTCGATGTACGCGCGAGCGGCGTCCCGCGCAGTCTCGTCGAGGCGGTATTGCGCCTTTTTCAGCTGCAGGTCAAGGATCGCCATCATCTCATCGATCGTGTAATCGTCGAAGTGCAGGTATCGGTTGAAGCGCGATTCCAAACCGGGATTGGAGTGGATGAACGCATCCATCAGGCCGTCGTAGCCGGCGACGATGACGATCAGATCCTCGCGCCGATCCTCCATCGCCTTGAGCAGCGTGTCGATCGCTTCCTGACCAAAGTCGTTCCCGCTGTCCGAGCGCAGCGTATACGCCTCGTCGATGAACAGCACGCCACCCATCGCCTTGTCGATTACCGCCGCCGTCTTTGCCGCGGTCTGTCCGACGTAGCCTGCCACCAGTCCAGAGCGGTCGACCTCGACCAGATGGCCCTTGGACAACACGCCAAGGCTGCGATAGATGCGCGCCATCAGCCGCGCGATCATCGTCTTGCCCGTGCCGGGATTTCCGAAAAAGACCATGTGCAGCGACATGTCGACCGTCTTGAGGCCGCTCTGGCGGCGCAGGTTGTGTACGGTGACCATGTTGATCAGGTCGTTGACCTCGCGCTTGATGCCGGTCAATCCGATCAGCTCGTTTAATTCCGCCTTGAGGTCCTCGATGCGCTCCGGCGGCGGCGTTTCCGGCTCCGTTGCGGCGGTTTCGCCGGAGGCGGGCCGCGAGGCGGCGGGATTTGCGCTGCGATTGGGCTCGGAATCCCCTTTCGCTGGCGCGCCCCATAAGTCGTCGGACATGCGCCGGATGTTATTGTTGATCAATGTACCGATGACATCCAGCTGCGTGCGGATGATCTCGTCTCGATTGTCCATGTTTTCTCTCCTTTGCGGAATTCTGCTGGTCCTGTGCGTCAGCGATGGAATCGCGCGCGCAGGAATTGTTCCGCTTCGCGCAGCGACGCCTCGGTCGCGCCGGCACGCAGCAGCAGAGCGATCTCGTCGCACCGTCCCTGCGCGTGCAGCACGCAGTGCGCGCCGCTGTCGCTGCCGGCGGCGACCTTGCCGCCGAGCTCGAGGCAGCGGCGGACATTGCGCGATTGCAGCGCGAGGATCGTCTGCAGGTTTTCGTCGGCGTGGCGCCCGCAGCCGATCAGATCGCCGATCGTGGCGAGCGTGGGGACCC
>CALVPU010000208.1 GCA_944353735.1 uncultured Eubacteriales bacterium
TTCCGAAGAACTTCCTTCCAAATCCCCGCTCGACTTGCATGTGTTAAGCACGCCGCCAGCGTTCGTCCTGAGCCAGGATCAAACTCTGATGTTCAATCCTTCTCCCCGTACCCCCGGTCTCCGCAGCTCCGCTCGCCAAAGCGGTTCCGTTTCCCCCAGGTCTCCGAGGCGTTTCACTCTCTCGAATCTGACTTCTCTTCGCTTCTTCTTCACTCTCTGTATCGTTTTCAAGGATCGCTCGCGTTTTCGCACTCGCGCTCAACGCAAGAGTTATTATAGCAAATCCTCCCTCCTTTGTCAAGCCCAATTTTCATTTTTTTGAGGAACACATGATATGCCTCTTACGCGCGTCCATCATCACAACATCTTGTGCTTTTTGGGCGATTTTGGGTGCAAAGTGCGGCGATTTTCGCGCCGGTCGCTTTGTTAAAAGAAAATTGCGCCGCCATCCAAACCACACGGGAATTGCCAGCAGGCAGGCGGTCAGCGCCGCTGCCGGCAGCGCCCGCAGGACGGGACGCGCATCAATCTTCACGCCAAGCTGCGCCGCCGTCAGGCCCGTCGCCAATGCAGCCGCCGCCAGCCGCGCCGCGAAATAGCGCGAAGCGCGCACGCCCGCCGCGCGGCATGCCGCCAGATTCTGCGCGGCGATGCAGATGCCGCCGAAACCGCTCATCGCCGCCAGCGCCAGCAGCTTCCTTTCGCGAGGCAGCGGCATCGCCGCGACGGCACGCGCGCCGGAAGGCAGGTCGAGCATGCAGACGAGCGCCGTTCCCGCGCCGCCGCCCGCAAGCGCCGCCGCCATTGCGCCGAGCACGTTGAACAGCACCATATATCCGCACACGTTCAGCACGCCGCGCACCGCGCCGCCGATCGCCGCCGCGGAATCGCCTTCGGACGCAGGCACCAGCGCGCCGCCGCCGGACATCCAGCGCGTCGCTGCCAGCAGAAGCAATTGCGTGCCGAGCTGCGCGCGCAACAGAATCCATCCATCTGCCGGGCTGCCAAGCATCGCTGCGCCCACGCCGGAAACCAAAAACGCCGGGCTCAGCCCGCAGGCGCACGCCACGAGCCGCTCGAGCTGATCGCGCCGCAGTCCCGCCTGCGCCGCCACCCGCACCGCCGCCATCGCGCCCGCCGGCGATCCCGCCGCCATGCCGATGACGATTGCCGGCGCTGCTCCGCCGGGCAGGCGGAACAGTGGGCGCGCCGCCCACCCGAGCAGGCGCTCATAGGCGCGCACCGCGTCGCCGCAGGTCAACATCGGCATCAGCGCCATGAACGGAAACAGCGCCGGCGCGACCGCCTCCGTCCACGACGCCATCGCCTCGCGCGCCGCGTTCAGCGCCGTCTCCGGCTTCGCCAACAGGCACGCCGCCAATGCCAATGCCGCCAACCACCCCGCGCGCTTCATGCCATCGCCTCCCGCTGACATGCTATGCGCCGCCAGCGCGGAAAAGGACGGTCCGCGATCCGCGCGTTTCCTTGCGCCGCATCGCGACATGCGCCGCCATCGCGAAAAGGGATGTGAACAAAAAAGATCGCGCGGCGGCACGCGCGATCCAATTTCCGAAGTTTTTATGGGGAATCAGAAAAAACGTTCGTCGTTCTATTACAAATAGGAAGCGATTGCGCCCTCACTTGTGCACGACGATCTCGCCCTCGTCACCCGGTTCGGCATCCAGCAGATAGATATGCACGGTGTCGCCGTCAAGCCAGTCGTAGCGGATGCGCGCCTGGCTCGCGTTGCCGAGATAGATCTCGCCCTCGCTGTCGCCATCGACGCGGTAGAAGTAGCCGCCGAGCAGGCTCGGATACGCGGTGTAGACATAGCCGAACGCCTCCGTCGGATATTCCTCCGCTTCGCCGTCCTCCGCCGCAGGCGCCGTCTCTGCGGCAGATGCGTCCTCGGCTTCCGGCGCGGACACAGCGCCGGCGTCGGTCGCGGTCTCCGCTTCCGGCGCTTCCGCCTCGGGCACAGCTTCCGGCGCGGCGGTCGCATCTCCGGCGAGAAGGGCGTCGCGGCGGGCATCCATGCGCGCCTGAAGCGCGGCGTCCTCGGCCTCATCCTCAGGGAACAGGTCCCAGCCGCGCATCAGCACCACCGAACCGCCGTCGGGCGAGTCGATCGTCGCATAGTGATACGGCAGCATCCAGGCGATGAACATCATCGTGTACTGCATCATCAGCATGCCCGCCAGCATCACCACCAGCGCCAGCGCGATGCCGCCGACGGCGCGAAATGCCGGTCGTCGGAAGCGCCGGAACAGCGCCACCGCGCCCCACACCATCAGCGACCACAGCAGCAGCACCACGCCGCCCAGCGTCACGCCGGAATAGATCAGATAGATGCCGCAGCGCTCCAGGATGCTCAGCACGGTCAGCGCGACCGCCAGCACCACCAGATAGATTACCATCACCTTGTTGAAGCCCGTCAGTTCAAACCTGCCCTTCATGTCGTCACCTCATCCAAATTCGATTGCCCGCCGCTGCGGGCCAGCGCACGGCGAACAAAGCCGTCCACCGCGCGGACATAGCGCGCCTCATCCACCATATAGCTCAGCGCATGACCCGCGCCCGGCACGATCACCAGTTCCGCGTCCGCCGCCGCGGCGGCGATCTCGCGGCTCATTCCGCAGGGGACAAAGCGGTCGTCCGAGCCGTGAATCAGCAGCAGCGGCACCCGCGCGCGGCGCACCGCCGCCACCGCCGACGCCTCATCGAGCCGAAACCGCCCGAACAGCCGTGCACTCAAGCGCACCAGCGGCATCATCGCCGCCGGCAGACGACCGTCGCGGCAGATCTTGCGCACAATCGCCTCCGGCGACGAAAACGGACAGTCCGCCACGATGCCCACGACGTTCTCCGGCAGCGGCAGCGCCGACGCCATCAGCACCGTCGCGGCGCCCATCGACACGCCCGAGAGCACGATCTTCACCCCCGGACCCCAGCGCGCCACCGCCGCGTTTGCCCAGTCCACGCAGTCCCAGCGCTCGCGCACGCCCAGCGAAATCGTGTGCCCCCCACTTTCGCCATGCGCCCGCTGATCAACCAGCAGCACGTTGCGCCCCTGCGCGCGCGCCATGGCGCTGCCGCCGCAGAAATCGCGCAGTGCACTGCCGCGATAGCCGTGAAACGCAATCTCCAGCGGCGCGCCCTCCGCCACGCAGTAGTACCGCCCCGACAGCCGCACGCCGTCCCGCGCGCGAATCGTCATCCGCTCGCACGGCTGCGCCGCCAGCGCACGGATCATCGCCAGGCTCTTTTCCCGATAGGGATCGTACTGCGCGCCGCGCGGAATCCGCTCCGCTCGCTCCCGATGCCGCCAGCCCAGCGCACTAAAGGCGAACCAATAGATGCCAAACAGCACCAGCAGCACCAGAACCGCCAGTCCCAAAGCACCCAAGACCGCCCATCGCACGCGCATTCCTCCCATAAACCATCCCGTACCCAGCATCATTATACCACATTCCCGCGCCCGCGCAAACCCCAAATCGGACAAAAACACAGCACTCCGCCCGCTCCAAAAAATCCACGCACCCAAACAGTCCCACAAAAAAACAGCGATTCCCGCCGCCTTCCGGCGGGAATCGCCCCAGGTAGAAACGAAACCCCATCTTCCCCCACCCCGCGGCGCATGAAATGCGCCGCCAAAGCGGGTTTCCAAAGGGTCTCAGACCCTTTGGCTGGGGGTTCCAAGGGGGACGGCGTCCCCATTGGCGTCTCCTCCCCGCACCGCACTCCCCCGAGCGCCCCGACCTAGTACACGCCCTCGGCGTGCAGCCTGCGCAGCGCCTCGGCGACGGCGGGGCGGCCCTCGCGGTAGGTGACGCCGAACCAGACGGCGGATGTGGGCAGCGCGGCGACCTCGAGCGCGCCGGAACGAATCTGCTCGTCGACAAACACCGGCAGCAGGTACTCGGCGGTGATGTCGCCCGGCGCGATGCCCGCGAGGAAGCGGCGGAAGGCGGCGTCCATGGGCTCAAAGATGCGCTGGGAAAAGCCCCAGAAGTTCATCGAGACCGGCGCGTCGGGATCGAGCAGCTCGGGCACGGCGGGATTGCCTTCGTCGACGATGCGCCCGTCGTCCAACTGGCGAATCTGCCGGACCTCGCGCACGCCCATCAGGCGCCCGCCGGCGATGCTGCAGAGGCCGCGGGTGACGGCGCCGTGGCGGCTGACGGTGTTGCGCAGGCGATAGGCCAGCATCGCCGCGCGGCGCGCGTCGCTCAGGCCGCTGAGAAAGCCGTACATCTGCGCAAAGGGCTCCACGCCGTAATAGTCGTCCGCGTTGATGACGGCGAACGGCTCGTCCACGTGCGCGCGGGCGCAGAGCGCGGCGTGCACCGTGCCGAACGGCTTGACCCGCTGCACCGGCACCGGGCAGTCCGCCGGAATGGAGGAAAAATCCTGGAACGCATAGCGCACGTCGATCTGGCGCGCAAAGCGGTCGCCGCAGAGCTCGCGCATCCGCGCCTCCATCTCCGGGCGGATGACGAACACCACCTTCGTGAAGCCCGCGCGAATCGCATCGTGGATGGAATACTCCATCAGGATTTCCCCGTGCGGTCCCATGCCCTCAATCTGCTTATTCCCCCCGTATCGCGACGCAAGTCCCGCCGCCATGACGACCAATGCCGCCCGATCCATGACAATTCCTCCCTCTTCCCATATCGCTTGCCGCAGGCGACCGCCCGCGCGCCCCATTCGCGCCGCATGCGCCGCAGCCGACATTTCTCAATATAATCATAACCAATTCGCCCGCATTTGTCAATCGCCACGGCAAAACTCTGCGGAAATCCCCGCCAAGCCCTTGACAACCACCGCTGAATCCTTCATAATGAGTTCACGATGAGTTGATCATTCTCATCTATAATACAGATACAACCCGGAAAGGAGTCCGCAATGAATACACAGACCAAACCGGATCCGCAGCCGTCCGAGCCAAGCAAAGTTCAGAAATTTCTGCGCTCACCGTGGATCTATCTGCTGCTGTTCGTGCTGATGATCGCGGTCGTGAGCCTGTTCACGCAGCCGAGCACCTCCACCGTCAAGGAAATCCCCTATTCCGAATTCCTCGACATGCTCAGCGCGGGCAAGGTCAAGACCGTCGAGGTCGTCGACGACGTGCTGCGCATCGTGCCGGCGGACGCGGACGAATCGTCGCCCGTGCGCTACTACACCACGATGGTCGTCTCCGACGACGCCCTCACCAAACTGCTCACCGACGCCGATGTGGAGTTCTACGCCACCGAACCGGTGCAGCCCATCTCGTTTTCCAACCTGCTGATGAACATCGTCACGCTGGGCATGGTCGGCATACTGATCTTCTGGGTCGTGATGATCGTGCGCGGCATGCGCAAGTCCGGCAGCGACGGCGGCTCGGGCGGCGGCGGTGGATTCGGCGCGTTCGGCTTCGGCAAGAGCAGCGCCAAGCAGCTCGACGCCCAGAAATGCGAAACCCGCTTCAGCGACGTCGCCGGACAGGACGAGGCGAAGGAATCGCTGATCGAGATCGTCGACATCCTCAAAAACCCCAGCCGCTACACCTCCGTGGGCGCGGAAATCCCCAAGGGCGCGCTGCTGGTCGGCCCGCCCGGCACCGGCAAGACGCTGCTGGCCAAGGCCGTGGCCGGCG
>CALVPU010000209.1 GCA_944353735.1 uncultured Eubacteriales bacterium
GTACAATTCCGCGTCGCTCAGGGCGCACAGGCTGCGCGCCTGCGTCACCTCCGGCGCGCCGAGGGTCAGCGTTCCGGTCTTGTCAAACGCCACCACGTTCGCCGCTGCCAGCCGCTCCAGCGCATCGCCCTCGCGCACGAGAAAGCCATGGCGGGTAGCGTTGCCGATGGCGGCCATGATCGCCGTCGGCGTCGCCAGCACCAGCGAGCAGGGGCAGAACACGACCAGTATCGTCACCGCGCGGATGATCTCGCCCGTGACCGCCCATGTCAGCGCCGCCGCGCTCAGCGCGATGACCACGATCCACGTCGCCCAGCGGTCCGCCAGCCGCACGATCTTCGCCTTGCCGGCGTCGGCGGACTGCACCAGCCGGATCATGCGTTGGATGGAGCTGTCCTCCCCCACGCGCGCGGCGCGCATGTCGAAGGCGCCGAACTGGTTCACCGTGCCGCTGGCGACCTCGTCGCCCGCCGCCTTGTCCACCGGCAGCGATTCGCCGGTCATCACCGCCTGATTGATCGACGTCTGACCGGAGAGGATCACGCCGTCCACCGGCACCGTCTCGCCCGGGCGCACGCGCAACACGTCGCCCACGCGCACCTCCTGCGCCGGCACCACGCGCTCGCGCCCGTCCTCGACGACGCGCGCCGGCTGCGGCGTCAGATGCACCAGCCGCGCGGTGCCCGCGCGCGCCCGCGCCACCGTCGGTTCTTCCAGCAGGCCGCCCAGCTGCATGATGAACGCCACCTCGCCGGCGGCAAAGTCCTCGCCGATGCACACCGAGGCGATCAGCGCCAGCGACACCAGCACGTCCGCCTTGATGTCGAACGAGTCGATCAGTCCCGCGACCGCCTCCAGCACGATCGGCACGCCGCACAGCACAATCGCCACCCACGCCGGATCCACCGGCAGCGGCGCGCCGCACAGGCTCGCGACCAGCGCCGCGCCCGAGAGCGCCAGCAGCGCCGCGTCCTTGCGCAGCCCGCCGAGCGCCAGCAGGCCTTCGATCTTCTCCGCGATCTTCTTTCGCACGGAAACCGCCCCTTTCTACCCATGGGGGTATAGGTATATTATACGCGCCGCGCGCGGCGATGTCAAGCGCGCCGATTGACAAACGCCGGAAATGATGATATGCTTGGGCAAAGGCGTCCCGCGGAACGAGGAGGGATGGGCAATGCCCTACGCGCAGATCAGCCGCCAGCGCACCGCGCTGATGGGAGCGGCAGCGCTGATGATCTTCTACTTTCACGTGCACCCGATGTTTTTCTCGGGCGTCCCGCTGCTGGGCGAGCTGGAAGATGCGCTCATCTACTTGCTGGTTCCGGCAGCGGACGTGTTTCTGCTGCTGTCGTCCTATGGACTGGCGCACCGCTTCGCGCGGGGCGGCTTTTCGTGGCGCAGCTACGCGGCGCGGCGCATCGGGCGCACCTACCCGGCGCTGTTCGTCGGCAACATCTGCTATGGGCTGGCGCTGCGCGCGGGGTGGAAGTGGATCCTCGCGGCGGAACTGCTGCTGGCGCCGTTTTTCTACGGCTTCATGCCGCAATTGTGGTTCGCGCCGACGGTCCTCGCGTTCTCGCTGCTGGCGCCCGCGTATTACTTCCATATATATGCGCCGTCGAAGCGCCGGGCGCGCACCACGGCGCTGGCGATGCTGGCGTCGGTGGCGCTGGGCGCCGCGCTGAGTCCATGGATCGAGGCGGACTGGTACTACGCCATCTTCCGCGTGCCGGTATTCCTGCTGGGCTTTCTCTGGGGCGACCGCGCGGTGCGCGGCGAATCAATCTCGCGGCGCGGACTGACACTGCTGGCGGTGCTGATGGCGGTCGGCGCGGCGGCCTGTGCCGCCGACCTGTGCGGGTGGCTGCCGGACGTGCTGCCGTGGCAGCGGTTTTTGCTGCATCTGGCGATCGCGCCCGGGGCGGCGGCGCTGGCGAGCCTGCTGCTGGGGCGTCTGGAGCGCGCTCGAGCCGGCGTCGCGCGGGCGCTGCGGGCCGTGCTGACGTTCTACGGGCGGATGAGCCTCGAGTTCTACTGCGTGCAGGAAGCGATCTTCATCGCGATGCAGTACGGCGATTTCTTCGCCCCGCTGCGGGCGCGCATGCCGGTGTACCTGCCGTGTTTCGCACTCTCGACGCTGGCGGGGTGGCTGCTGAAACTCGCGTGCGACCGGCTCACCGGCAGGGTGGCGGCGCGATAGCGTCAATATTTGAGGCTCGCCTTTGGATAAGTTCTCCAAAGGCGAGCCCATTTCATCCTTTCGCGAAAATTCATCCAGATTTGATAATCGCGGTATTCCCGCTTTACCGCCGTCGATTATGCTGGTATCAACACGAAAGGACGATTGATGCAATGAAAGAGCACAACCTTCGGGCGGCACGGGTGCGCGAGCAGGCGATGCACGGCCTGTTTCTCGCCGCGGCGTGCGCGTCGGTCGCGGCGGTGGCGCTGATCTGCGCGTTCCTGTTCGCGAACAGCATCCCGGCATTTGTCGAAATCGGCCCGCTGAACTTCCTGCTGGGCACTGAATGGCGCCCGGGCAACGACCTGTACGGCATCTTCCCGATGATCATGGGCAGCATCTACGTCACGGCGGGGGCGCTGGCGCTGGGCGTGCCGGTCGCGCTGCTGACGGCGATCTTTCTGGCGCGGTTCTGCCCGCCGAAGCTGTATCGCCTGCTCAAGCCCGCAGTGAACCTGCTGGCGGGCATCCCCTCGGTGGTTTACGGCTTCTTCGGCCTAGTGGTGCTGGTGCCGTTTGTGCGAAACGCCTTCGGCGGCAACGGCAACAGCATCCTCACCGCCTCGGTGCTGCTGGCGATGATGATCCTTCCGACCATCGTCGGCGTGGCGGAGGCGGCGATTCGCGCCGTGCCGGAGACGTACTACGAAGGCAGTCTGGCGCTGGGCGCCACGCACGAGCGAAGCGTGTTCTTCGCGGTATTCCCGGCGGCAAAGTCGGGCGTGATGGCGGGCGTCATACTGGGGGTCGGGCGCGCGGTGGGCGAGACGATGGCGGTCATCATGGTCGCCGGCAACCAGCCGCGCCTGCCCGACTCGATTCTGGAGGGCGTGCGCACGCTGACGACGAACATCGTCATGGACATGAGCTATGCCATTGGCCTGCACCGCGAGGCGCTCATCGCCACGGGCACGGTGCTGTTCGTGTTCATCATGATCATCAACGTGCTGTTCTCGCTGACGAAGAGGAGGTCGGAGCGATGAGGCGGGCAAAGCGCCGCGATCCGCTGTCCGTCGCGCTGCGGGTCCTCGTGTGGATCGCGGCGGGCATCACCGCGGGCGTGCTTCTGCTGTTGGTGGGCTACATCCTCGTCAAGGGCATTCCCAACCTGACGCCGGAGCTGTTCGCGTGGGCGTACACGTCGGACAACTGCTCGATGATGCCGGCGCTGATGGGCACGCTGGCGATGACGGTGCTGGCGCTGGTGATCGCCGCGCCGCTGGGCATCTTCTCGGCGATCTATCTGGTGGAATACGCGCCGAAGTCGAGCAAGCTGGTCAAGGTGGTGCGCATGACCTCGGAGACGCTCTCGGGCATCCCGTCGATCGTCTACGGTCTGTTCGGCTATCTGTTCTTTCTGGTCGAACTGCGGCTGACGTACTCGCTGCTGGCGGGCGCGTGCACGCTGGCGATCATGATCCTGCCGCTGATCATGCGCACGACGGAGGAGGCGCTGCTGGCGGTCGACCCGATGTACCGAGAGGGCAGCTTCGGTCTCGGCGCGGGCCGGCTGAGGACGGTGTTTCGCATCGTGCTGCCGTCGGCGGTTCCGGGCATTCTCTCGGGCATCATATTGGCGACGGGCCGCATCGACGGCGAGACGGCGGCGCTGATCTACACCGCGGGCACGGCGGCAAACCATCCGGAAACGCTGATGACCTCGGTGCGCACGCTGTCGGTGCACATGTACGTGCTCTCCGGCGAGGGCCTGCACATCGATCAGGCGTACGCCACCGCGGCGGTGCTGCTGGTCGTGGTCGTGGTCATCAACGCGCTGTCGTCCTTCATCGCCAAGCGTCTTGCAAAGGGGTAAACGGAAGATGAATAAATTCGAGATCCGCAATCTGGATCTGTATTACGGCGCGTTTCAGGCGCTCAAGGGCATCAACATGGACATCGCCGAGCACCAGATCACGGCGCTGATCGGCCCGTCCGGCTGCGGCAAGAGCACGCTGCTCAAGTCGCTCAACCGCATGAACGACCTGGTCGAGGGCTGCCGGATCACCGGCAGCGTCACCCTCGACGGCGAGGACATCTACGGCAGCATGGACGTCAACCTGCTGCGCAAGCGCGTGGGCATGGTGTTCCAGAAGCCGAACCCGTTTCCGATGTCCATCTACGACAACGTCGCCTACGGTCCCAAGACCCACGGCGTGCGCGGCAAGGCGCAGCTGGACGAGATCGTCGAGCGCTCGCTGCGCGACGCCGCCATCTGGGACGAGGTCAAGGACCGCCTGAAAAAGAGCGCCCTCGGCCTCTCCGGCGGTCAGCAGCAGCGCCTGTGCATCGCCCGCGCGCTGGCGGTGGAGCCGGAAGTGCTGCTGATGGACGAGCCGACTTCGGCACTCGATCCGGTATCGACCTCCAAGGTCGAGGAGCTGGCGGCGTCGCTGAAGCAGCACTACACCATCGCCATCGTCACCCACAACATGACGCAGGCGCTGCGCATCTCCGACCGCACGGGATTTTTTCTGCTGGGCGACCTGATCGAATTCGGCGAGACGGATCAGATCTTCTCCAATCCCCGCGACAAGCGCACGGAGGACTACATCACAGGGAGGTTTGGCTGACATGAGGACCCGCTTTGACGAGCAGCTGTCGCAGCTCAACGCCGATCTGATCGACATGGGCACCATGATCGAATACGCCATCGAGTCCAGCGCCAACGCGCTGATCTCGCTCGACGGCGAACTGGCGAAGAAGATCGTCGCCTTCGACCACGAGGTCGACCGCAAGGAGCGCGACATCGAATCGCTGTGCCTGAAGCTGATCCTGCATCAGCAGCCCATCGCCCGCGACCTGCGGCTGATCTCCGCAGCGCTGAAGATGATCACCGACATGGAGCGCATCGGCGATCAGGCCGCCGACATTGCCGAAATCGTGACGATGATGGTGCGCGACAACCCGCCGCGCATTCCCGGGCACTTCGCGGACATGGCGCGCGCCACCACCGGCATGGTGCGCAGCGCCATCGACGCCTTTGTCACCCGCGACCTCGAGCTGGCGCGCAAGGTCATCGCCCAGGACGACGTCGTCGACGAGCTGTTCAACGACGTGCGCGGCGACCTGGTCGAGCTGCTCGCGCGCAATCCCGCCAGCGGCGGACAGGCGCTGGACCTGTTGATGATCGCCAAGTACTTCGAGCGCATCGGCGACCACGCCACCAACATCGCCGAGTGGGTGGAATTCGCCATCACCGGCGCCCACAACGAGGAGGACGAAGCATGATCTACTATGTGGAAGACGACGAGAGCATCCGCGACCTGCTGCTGTACGCGCTCCGGCAGAGCGGCTTCGACGCGGTGGGATTCTCCGACGGCACGGCGTTTTGCGAGGCGATCGACGCCGGCAGGATGCCGGAACTGATCCTGCTGGACATCATGCTGCCCGGCGAGGACGGCATCTCCATCCTGCGGCGCCTCAAGCAGGACAGCCGCACGTCGAGCATTCCCGTGATCATGCTCACCGCGAAGGGCTCGGAATACGACAAGGTGCTCGGCCTCGACGTCGGCGCGGACGACTACGTCACCAAGCCGTTCGGCGTCATGGAGCTGATCGCGCGCATCAAGGCGACGCTGCGCCGCGCCGGCAAGCTCAACAGCCGCCGGCGGTTCAGCAGCGGCGGCATCGTGCTCGACGACGAATCGCACACCGTCACCGCCAACGGCACGCCCGTGACATTGACGTTCAAGGAGTACGAGCTGCTGCGCTACCTGCTCGAGAACGAGGGCATCGCCTTCGACCGCCCGCAGCTGCTCAACGGCGTCTGGGGCGTGGACTACTTCGGCGGCACCCGCACCGTGGACGTCCACATACAGACCCTGCGGCAGAAACTCGGTCCCTGCGGGGACTGCATCGAGACCATCCGCGGCTTCGGCTACCGGATCGGAGGAAAGGCACGATGAAGGACCGGATCTACCGCGGCACGGTGCGCATCGTGCTGGCGTCGATCGCCGTTTTCAGCCTGATCTTTGCGGTCGGGCTTTACTTCGTATTCACCAACCACTTTCAGGGCCAGCTGCGCGCGGAGCTGACCCTGCTCGCCGGCGCGATGGACGCCGCGGAGGATCCCGCGGCGCTGTTCGCGCTGTGGGCGGACGGCGCCACCGACGCGCGCCTGACCTACATCGCCGCCGACGGCAGCGTGCTCGGCGACACCGAGGTGGAAAGCGCCGCGATGGAGAACCACGCCGACCGCCCCGAGGTCGCACAGGCGCTCGAGGGCGGCTTCGGCGCCGCCCGCCGCCAGTCGCCCACGCTGGACGAGATGACCTACTACGTCGCCCAGCGCCTCGACGACGGCAGCGTGCTGCGCCTCGCCGGCGACCTGCAGAGCGCCGTCAGCGTGCTGCTGGGCGCGTTCCTGTGCGTGTTCCTCGCCATGCCGCTGACGCTGCTCGCCAGCTCCGTGATGGCGGACCGCACCACCAGGGCGATCATCCGCCCCATCGACGCGCTGAACCTCGACAAGCCCGCGGAAAACGAGATCTACGACGAATTCACGCCGCTGCTGGCGCGGCTGAGCGTGCAGAACCGCCGCATCGAGAGCCAGATGCGCGAGCTGTCGCGCCGGCAGAACGAGTTCGCCGCCATCACCGCCAACATGTCCGAAGGGCTGGTCGTGCTCAACGCGCGCGCCGAGGTGCTCTCCATCAACGCCGCCGCGCGGCGCATCTTCCGCGTCGGCGACGCCGACTGCGCCGGGCGCTACGTGCTGGCGCTGCACCGCAGTCCCGAGCTGATGCGCGGCGTCCGCGCCGCTCAGGCAGGCGAGCCGACGACCGGCGAAATGCGCGCCAACGGTCGCGTCTACCAGCTCATCATCAGCCCCGTGTGCGATGGCGGAGAAACCACGGGCCTCCTGCTGCTGATGCCCGACGTCACCGAGCGCGTCGAGGCGGAGCGCAACCGCCGCGAGTTCTCCGCGAACGTCTCCCACGAACTCAAGACGCCGCTGACGTCGATCATGGGCTGCGCCGAGATGCTGCGCAGCGGCATCGTCCGCGAGGAGGACGTGGAAAAGTTCTCCAGCCGCATCTACGATTCCGCGCAGCGACTGCTGCGGCTGGTCGAGGACATCATCCACCTCTCCCGCCTCGACGAGGGCGCGCCGGTGGCGATGACCGAGATCGACCTGGCGGAGTCCGCGCACGAGGTCGTGCGCCGCCTTCAGCCCACCGCCGACGCCGCCGGAATCCCCATTCGCGAATCGCTGCACGCCGCGAAGATCGTCGCCGCACCGCAGATGATCGACGAACTGATCGCCAACCTCGTGGACAACGCCATCAAGTACAACCGCCCCGGCGGCGACGTGACCGTCGAAGTCGAGCCGCTCGGGGCGGGCGCGCGCCTGACCGTGCGCGATACCGGCATCGGCATCGCCTCCGAGCACCACGCCAAGATCTTCGAGCGCTTCTATCGCGTGGACAAGAGCCATTCCCGCGCCATCGGCGGCACGGGGCTGGGACTGTCCATCGTCAAGCACATCGCCGCTTACCATCACGCTGCGCTCGACGTCGAGAGCGAGCCCGGTCAGGGCACCGCCATCACCGCCCTCTTCCCCGACGACCCCGAAGAGCATTGATCGCGCGCCGCCCGCCAAGACGTCGCCCGGGACCAGCTGCTCCGGGGCGTGCCGCAAGGACGGCGCAAGCCGCAGCTGTCGCGAAGGCGCGGCGAATGGCGCAGGCTTCAAGGCGCACCAAGCTGAAACGCGCGCATCCGGCATGAGCGCAGCGCACCGCCAGTCAAAGGCGCCGGCGGCGGCCCAGGTGTGGGCGCATTCCAGCGCTTACAACGCTCGCGCTCACCCGCTCAAAGGCGCCGCCGGCAGCAGAGATGCGTCTCCGCTGCCGGACAAGCGCGTTCAAGAAAAACTGCGGTCTGCCCTCGCCGCTTATTTCTTCGCATCCCTTCGCTTTCTGCGATAGAGCAGATCTTCATACGCTCGAAGTTCCTTGCGCGTAAAATGTTTCTTCCCTCTGGTAATCTTGCGCCAACGCTTTTCCCGATGCTCATGAATTCCGAATATGACCGTGCAAACAACGAGTTCAACACCAATGAGGATCATTCCAACAATACCTAAAATTCCGCGCGCCCGATCCGAAAGCCAATCGAAAAACGCTATTCCAGTGAACGCTAAGATCGCCTCGATGGCAAAAAACGTCGCGGCGATGGCAACGCACTGTTTATATGATGGAGGGATTCTATCATTTCGCGATTTTCCATATCGCGGAGAAGTATTCCTGCCACTGGTAATATTATAAGGTCCGACAATAATTGCCAACAATGCCCAGCCGCCCAGAAACAGCAGCAGCCAAAACTCATTCCTGTGCATTGATTTCTCCAGACAATCGTTTTTCGTAATGTCAATCTGTTTTCCAATGGAATGGATGTTCAGCGATGCAGATAATGGTTTCGCCATTGACCTGAACGTGCACCAGCGCATCCTTCGCGTTCAGGAAGGTACGGACGACCCGCTTCAACACCCACCGGTTTGAATCGTTTTGATTGCCAGCAAAAAAACCCTACCAGCTTTGTATCAAAAACTGGTAGGGATTCTGGCACCTCCATGGGGACTCGAACCCCAGTTTTCGCCGTGAGAGGGCGACGTCTTAACCGCTTGACCATGGAGGCATGGCTGCCGAACTAGGATTCGAACCTAGACAATA
>CALVPU010000210.1 GCA_944353735.1 uncultured Eubacteriales bacterium
ACACGCAGCTGCATGCCGGCGGCAAGTTCAGCGACAAAAACTATGCCTATTCGGGCGGCCTGCACGGCGTCGGCGCGTCGGTGGTCAACGCGCTGTCGGAATGGATGGTCGTCGACGTCTATCAAAACTACGCCCATTACCAGCAGCGCTTCGAGTCCTCGACCGATCCCAAGACCGGAAAGATCCTCTCCGGGCATCCGGTCGCGCCGCTGGCGAAGGTCGGCAACACGCGCAAGCGCGGCACGCAGGTTACCTTTAAGCCCGACGCGCGCGTGTTCGAGGACACGCGCTTCCAGACCGATCTCGTCCGCCGCCGCGTGCGCGAGCTGGCGTACCTGAACAAGGGCGTGAAGTTCGTGTTCACCGACGAACGCCTGAAGGACCCTGCCGAGCGCACCGTCGAGTACTGCTACGACGGCGGGCTTGCCGACTTTGTAAAGTACCTCGACACCGACAAGAACGTCATCACCGAGCCGATCGTGTTCGAGGCGTCGCGCGACGGGCTGCTCGTCCGCGTGGCGATTCAGTATACCGATTCCTACACCGAGAGCATCTATTCGTTCGTCAACAACGTCCCCACGCCGGAGGGCGGCACGCACGAGACCGGCTTCAAGGCGGCGGTGACCAAGGCGTTCAACGACTACGCCCGCCGCATCGGCGCGCTCAAGGAAAAGGACAACAACCTCAGCGGCGACGACTTCCGCGAGGGCATGACTGCCGTCGTCTACGCTGGCGTCAAGAACCCGCAGTTCGAGGGGCAGACGAAGGGCAAGCTCGGCAATACTGAGGTGCGCCCCGTCTACGAGGCGGTCTGCCTCGAGCAGCTCTCGATTTATCTGGACGATCTCAAGCATCAGGACGCCGCTCAGCGCATCGTCGAAAAGGCGGTCAAGGCGGCGCGCGTGCGCGAGGCCGCGCGAAAGGCGCGCAACCTTGCCCGCCAGAAGAACGAGCTCGAGGCCGCGCCGCTGGTCGGCAAGCTGTCGAGCTGCACCGGGCGCAATCCGCAGCTCAACGAGCTGTTCATCGTCGAGGGCGATTCCGCGGGCGGCAGCGCCAAACAGGGACGGGACCGCCGCTTTCAGGCGATCCTGCCGCTGCGCGGAAAGCCGCTCAACGTTGAAAAGAAGCGGCTGGATCAGGTGCTGGCAAACGAGGAGTTCCGCTCGATCATCACCGCGCTGGGCACGGGCATCGGCGAGGAATTTGATATCACGCACCTGAAGTACAACCGGGTCATCATCCTCTCGGATGCCGATCAGGACGGCGCGCACATCCGCGCGATCCTGTTGACGTTCTTTTTCCGCTACATGCGCGATCTGGTCACAGAAGGTCACGTCTACATCGGCATGCCGCCGCTGTACAAGGTTGCCAAGGGGAACAAGACGCTGTACTGCTACGACGACAACGCTCTGCCTGCCGCCATTCGCGAGGCGGGGCGCGGCTACACGCTGCAGCGCTACAAGGGACTGGGCGAGATGAACCCCGAGCAGCTCTGGGAGACGACGCTCAATCCCGACGGTCGCCGTCTGGTGCAGGTGACGATCGAGGACCTCGCCGAGGCCGAGCGCCGCGTGACGGTCTTGATGGGCGACAAGGTCGAGCCGCGCAAGGCGTACATCAGCGCCTATGCCAATTTCAATCGCATCGACGATTTCAAACCCGTTACCGCGGAGGCATAAAGGAGGAGCGACATGCCGAGGAAGAAGGACGAAAACAAGCCGGCGCGCCCGGAAGAGATCATCCAGAAGTCGATGGAGGACGTGATGCACGATTCGATGATGCCGTATTCCGAATACGTCATCCTCGAGCGCGCGCTGCCCCGCGTGGAGGACGGCCTGAAACCCGTCCAGCGCCGCATCCTCTATACGATGCACGAGCTGGGCAACACGCCCGACAAGCCGCACCGCAAGTGCGCGCGCATCGTCGGCGACTGTCTGGGCAAGTATCACCCGCACGGCGACACGTCGGTCTACGACGCACTGGCGCGCATGGCGCAGCCGTTCGTGATGCGCACGCCGCTGGTCGACGGTCACGGCAACTTTGGCTCCATCGACGGCGACAGCCCCGCCGCCATGCGCTACACCGAAGCGCGCATGACCGAGCAGGTAATGGTGCTATTGCGCGACATCGACAAGGACACCGTCGACTTTCACCTGAATTTTGACGACAGCCTGCGCGAACCCGACGTGCTGCCCGGGCGCTTTCCCAACCTGTTGGTCAACGGCGCGAGCGGCATCGCCGTCGGCCTTGCGACCAACATCCCGCCGCACAACATGGGCGAGGCAATCGACGGCGCCATCGCGCTGATCGACAATCCGCAGATCACCACCGAGGAGCTGATGCGCTACATTCCCGCGCCGGATTTCCCGACCGGCGGCATCCTCGCGGGCGGACGCGAACTCGTGCAGGCATATGAGACCGGTCGCGGAAAGCTTCTGGTGCGCGCGCGCGTGCACATCGAGGATGGCGCGGCGGGGCGCAAGCTGATCGTGATGGACGAAATGCCCTATCAGGTCAACAAGGCGGCGCTGCTGGAAAAGATCCTGCGGCTGAGCGAGGAGAAGAAGGGCTTGCTCGGCGGCATCTACGACATTCGCGATGAATCCGACCGCACTGGCATGCGCGCCGTTGTCGAACTGCGTCGCGACGCCGACCCGCAGCAGGTGCTCAACGTGCTGTACAAGTACTCCGACCTGCAGGTGACGTTCGGCGTGAACATGGTCGCCATTGCCGGCGGCAAACCGGTGCAGATGGGACTTAAGCAGGTGCTGCACCACTACATCGAGCACCAGAAAAACGTCGTCACCCGCCGGACGAAGTATGAACTTCAGCAGGCTGAGGCGCGCGCCCACATCCTCGAGGGGTTGATCGTCGCCGTCGACAATCTGAACGAGGTCATTCAGCTCATCCGCGGCAGCAAGACGCCGAAGGAGGCGCGCGAAAAGCTGATGGCGCGCTTTGCGCTGACCGAAGTTCAGGCGCAGGCAATCCTCGACATGCGCCTGCAGCGGCTGACGAACCTCGAAGTGCTGGCGCTGCGCAGGGAGTACGAGGAGATCGAAAAGCGGATCGCCAGCCTGAAGGGGATTCTGTCCAGCGAAAGAAAGCTGATGAACGTCATCAAGCGCGAGCTGCGCGAGGTGCGCGAGGCGTATGCCGATCCGCGCCGGACGGAAATCGTCGATTCGTTCGACGAGATCGTCATCGAGGAGGAGAAACCCGTCGCCGACGAGGCGATGGTCGTGCTCAGCCGCGGCGGTTTTGTCAAGCGCATGGCGGCGAAAACCTATGAGCGCGCCGCCGCGGGCGAACTGGTCGAGCTGCCCAGATG